>CAZWQC010000061.1:0-10819 GCA_964635785.1 uncultured Ectothiorhodospiraceae bacterium | reverse complement strand
CGGCCCGGAGGTGCATGCGGCGTTTGTGCAGCACAATAACGAGGCCGCCGGCGCTTTTCGGCCAAGCAGCCAAGGACGGTGGTTCGCGGACTTGTATCGGTTGGCCCGACAACGGTTGTATAATGCCGGCGTTAGCGCGGTCTATGGCGGCGGCTGGTGCACTTACTCGGATCCGGACCGATTCTTTTCCTACCGACGTGACGGTACGACCGGCCGCATGGCAACGCTGATCTGGCTCGATGACGAACCATGACGCCTGATCCGCCGCGAAGCGGTTCGGAACCGGTTCCGCCTGTCACTATCGCCTCGCTAAGGTAATGGGTGAAGTCAACCAACTATTCATTTACAGCGACAGCAGAGGGGGTATCATGAAACCCAGATTGCGTGACATCCTGATCCCGACCAAAGTGGCTCGCCGGGGAACCTTGGTCGCCGAGGTCTTCGAGGAATGCGTCTGCAAAAACGTCTCCGGTATCCCCTTTGTCGATGATCGGGATCGCGTCATCGGTCGGGTATCGATTCGCAACACCTTGAAATTTACGTGTGTGCCGGAGTACATGGTGAAAGCAGCCCATTTGCTCGGTGACAACTTGAGTGCAGTGGACATTCCAAGCGTCGATATCATGGGCTTGCTGAACTCGCCGGTCGATCCTTTTGTCATGGAAGAGTTTGCCATGGTCGGTCCAGAATCGCCGATCATCAAAACCATTTCGATCATGGAGCGATTCAACAGCGGCTACATTTTTGTCGTTGACCACAATCACTACCTTGGCATCGCCACGCGTATGGGGGTCGCCCGTCTCATGATGGAATGCCGAAACAAGGAGTCCAGTCTTTGCATTTAGCTACCACCGCATCCACGGACGAAGCATTATTACCGATTACGTTAACACCGGAAATGGGCGTAGCGGCTTTCGTTATGATCGTCGCATATGCGCTGATTTTTAGCGAAGTCATGCACCGCACCAGCGCCGCAATCATCGGTGCCGTGGTCATGGTCGCCGTTGGCAGTTTTTTGGGGTTTTATTCGCAAACGGCCGCCGTGATGTCGATCGATGCCAATACCATGTTTTTGCTCGCCGGGATGATGATGATCGTCGCGCTATTGCGGCCAACCGGCGGTTTCGAGTTCATCGCCATTTCGCTTGCCAAACGAACGTATCGTAGCCCACGACTCTTGTTCGTGCTATTGGGCTTTACCGTCAGCGTGATCAGCATGTTTCTCGACAACGTGACAACGATGATTATTTTTGCGCCGCTGACGATCTTGATCACGCGTTTGTTGGGGCTCAACCCGATGCCGTATCTCATGGGTGAGGCGATGCTGTCCAATGTGGGCGGGGCGGCAACCTTGGTCGGCGATCCGCCAAACATTATGATCGGTAGCGCCGCCGGTATCGATTTCACGAGCTTTTTGGTACACATGGCGCCTTTGGTATTGCCCGTCTGGTTAATTACGACCGCAACGATATTGATTATGTTTTATGGGCAGTTTGCCGCCACCGGTCAAGGTGTGGTCGACTTAGACGAGCGCAAAGCGATCAAAGATCCGAAAGCCCTCTGGCGTATCCTCTTTTCGCTCGGGATCATCATCCTCCTGTTCTTCGTGCATCACCTGTTCGATATCTACCCTGCTTATGCGACGCTGATCGGTTTGGCAGTGGCGATGGCGCTGATCCGTCCCGACCCGGAAGCGCTGCTGGGAGAAGTCCATTGGTCGGTCCTGTTGTTTTTTGCGGCCCTGTTCGTCATCGTCGGCGGTGTCGAAGGATCGGGGCTGCTCGACTATCTCGGTTCTAATCTCATGCATTTGGCAGAAGACCCGGACAAGCTGTTGCTGACTTGCCTCTTGTTGATGTGGGTAGCCGCGATGATCAGTGCGGTGGTCGATAACATTCCGTTTACCGTCACCATGATTCCGATCATTCTTGGCCTGCAAAACCAAGCCGTCGATGTGGCACCGTTGTGGTGGGCTTTGGCGATCGGTGTCGCATTGGGTGGCAATGGGTCGCATATTGGCGCCACGGCGAACGTCATTGCGGTCAGCGAATCGGAGAAAGCGGGTATTCCGAGTGCACGAATTACGCCGGGGATTTGGTTGCGCACCGGCATTCCCACCATGATCGTGAGTTTGCTAACGGCCAGTGTTCTGTTTTCCCTTGGTTTCGATTTTTTCCGGGGGGCGCAGTAACGGCTGACCGGATCGGGTTTGTTACAACGGCCATTCGGATTTGAGCTTTCGAGCAAACCCTGACGTCGTGTTATGCTGAAACTCTCGGTTGCCGAGATGCCATGGAAAAACCAATCACTTCAATCCATCGCCAATGACAAGAGGTATAAGATATGGGACAGTGCTTTATGGTTACGCTTGTGGGGAAGGATCAACCCGGCATTGTGGCCCGTGTCACCCGAGCATTGTTCGACGGTGGCTGCAATCTCGGCGCTGCCTCGATGGTAAGGCTTGGCGACAACTTTACCGTGATGTTGACAGTGGATAGCATCCCGACAGTGAATGCCGAGCAGGTCAGGCGATCACTCAAGCCGGTCGTAGAAGCCATGGCATTGCATGCGCATGTCGATGCGATCGACGGACCGATCAATCGCGTCGGCAAACCGGAACCGGATTGTCGGGTTACAGTGTACGGGGCAGATCGACCTGGCATAGTCGCCAACGTTACCGAGGTGTTAGCAGCGCTTAAGTTCAATATCTTGGACTTGGAAACCGATGTCAGCGGTAGTGAGCAGGAGCTGTTGTACTTGCTGCACATCGAAGGGCAATGCGATGCGCCGGAGAATGAGCTTAGAGCCGCGCTCGATGGTGTCCGTAAGAACGGCGTCGATGTCAGAGTGACTAGCATACAAACACTGGTGGGTTGACGCATGGCGATATTGGATATCTTGACCTATCCGGATCCCCGACTGAAACAAACCTGCGACCCCGTGACGGTGTTCGACGAGGAGCTGCGGCAGTTTATCGCGGATTTGGAGGCGACTCGGCAAGCCGGGCCTGCCGCGGTCGGTATCGCCGCGCCGCAAGTCGGGCGACTGCAACGAATCGTTATCATGGATTGTCGCCAAACCCGCAAACCTGTGCCCAATCACGGTCACATGGTCTTGGTCAACCCCGAGATTCTATCTTGGGACGGACACGAAATGGGGCGGGAAGGGTGTTTGTCGGTACCGGATTACACGGGGAATGTGATCCGCGCCAAACGTATCGAGTTGCACGCGCAAACGGCAGAAGGGGAATCGTTGACTCGACAACTCGAGGGATTCGAGGCGCGTGCCGTACAACACGAGCTGGATCATCTCGATGGGCTGCTGTTCGTCGACCGAGTGGTCAGCCGCCGTACCGATATTTTTCCACGCAAGCATTACCGATGAGCACGGTTTTCGGGCGTTGATTCCTGACCCGACAAGTCGGAACCAATGACAGACAGATCGCAAGTATGAATCGTTGCAAAAGTTTTTTGTAGAAATAGTTGCTGCGCCCCTTTCCCCTGTCGCGGGAGGGACGCCAGAATTGATGAGACGAATGATAGGCCGGGTTCAGCGTGAACCCGGCATACGGAGCCAAATGGTTCCCCAGGTTTGCATCGCGTCACTGGTGCGACGGGATCTTCCCGACTCGGTGCGGGTTTCGCAATCCCCTGTTTGGGCTTATCGGAAAAGGGTTGTGGCCGTATCGACCCGGGCAGCGGCCAATAGCCAACGCTGCAACGTCTGCGTGTCACGACAGTCCCTGATCCTTGCATGCGTTTCGGCATCGATTGCCAGACCTCGTGCAGTCAATAAGTCGACAATGGCTGTGGCAAGCGCGTCTTGGCGTCCGGTCTCGATGCCTTCTTGGCGTCCTTCCTCTTTTACGGCCTCCAGATCGGCATAACCAAAGCGCTGCAATAAATTCTTCAGCGTTGCGCGATGGGCGGCATCGCGGTCGTACAGGGCTTCGACCGGAACCGGGTTTTGCAATACTCCCGGGGCCAGGAGAAGATCACCGGGACCGAGCGTGCGTACGTCCGCTCCGGCTTCATGAATCTCCACCCGGCGAGGACCGACCAAGTGCACGACCCAGACCCAGCGAGTTCCGCAGGCAAGGAGGTCTTGGATCTTTTCGTGCAGAGCTTGGTGATCTTGACCGCGGGCGGCGTACTCGACAGCTAAAGGCGGGACGCCCTTTATCCAGCCTTCTTCCGGTCCCGGTGGGGCGACGGCGATGTCCGGAGCGTACAGGGTATTCGGACGAACCGAGAAACCGGGATCGACCCCAGCCCAGTCGGTGGCCGGGTCGGAGTCCAGGACGCTGGCCCCCGTGAGATTGGTCCCGGCGTGGGGTCGTCCGCCGGGCTGGCAGTAAACCGGATGGCCGTGGGCGAGTTCATAGCGGTCGCCATCGTTGAGTTGTTCGGCAAGAAAGGGACCGATTTCTGACTTGAAACGGCGGTTTGGCACGCTAGAGACCTCCTTCGATGACACTGTTAGGTTCAGTGATGATGACAATAGGGCAATCGCCGTTCAAACCATCCCCGTGCAGCACAGGAGCGTCGTTTCGTAAAGCGCCGCAACGTCACCGACTGAACGAGTGCAGTGCTAATTTGCCTCAGCGTGCAGTGGTTTCCGCTTGAATTGCCCGCAGGGTTGGCACCTCGAGCCCGTACTCGTCGGCATGGCGTAGTGCACGCGCGAGCCGTGCGGGGGCGCTGCGGCCGGTGCATCGATGCTCTGGATCGCCCTCGAACGCCTCCAGCATGCCAGCGATATAGGGCTCGGCAAGCAACGGTTCACCGAGCAGCTTGGCCTGAATCGCAACCACTTCTTGCGCGACTTGCCGGGCGAGCTCCGTGTGTTGTTGCCAAAGCCCCGCCACGGTACCACCGGCCTTAAGGCCGGCGATGTTGCTGACCAAGATGTAAACGTTCTTGCGAACCAACTCGAAGCGCAAGTGCTCGATCGACGTCACGCGCATGGTTGGCAGGTCAAGCGTGTCCAGTGCGGCATGCAGTAACTCGGCGTGGGGACCGTAAATGGGGGAGGGTAGGACGACTTTGGTTTCTTGGCCTTTCTTCTTCTCGAACCAGACCGAGATCACGGTGGGATCGCTGATGCCGTGGGCGAGCCAATGCTGGGGCAGGAGTTCGTTTTGGACCAAACCGATGCGGCCATGCCACGCGGCCGGCAGTTGCACTAACACCGTTTCCAAGTCCTTCTCGCCGACGGTTACTAACGCCAGTTGGCATTCGGGCAAGGCAGGGGCGATTTCCGCGAGCGGCATTTGTCGGGTCACCGGGTAGACCGGGTGACCGAGTTTGAGGAAGCCGCGGGCGAATACACCACCGATTTCACCGATTCCAACAATGATGACAGGTTGTTGCATACGACCTCCGCAGGACGGCGACACATTTAAATACGTCGTCTCAGGAATGGGTGACGCCGATCCATAGCGGCAGCACGAGTAACGCCAACAATGTGGTAACTGTCACGGCAGCGGCGTAGAGCGCACTGGCCAGACCGTAGCGGTCACAAATCACGATCCCCAATACCATAGTTGGCATGCCTGCTTCAAGGACGGTGGCCTGCAAACTTGGGCCAGTCAGCCCGATGCCGTGACCGAGCAGCCAAGCAATCGCTGGCGCGACGAGCAACTGGGCCATACTCACCGGGATCAGTAGACCTAAACTGCGCCGCCACGGCAAATCCCAGCGCAAGCTCATCCCGATGGCCAACAGCATCAGTGGGACCACGGCGTTACCCATGAGCGTCAGCACGCCCTGCAACAATGCGGGTATGGGAACCCCGGCGAGATTCAATCCGATCGCAATGCAGAGTGCCCACAATGGCGGAACCCGTAACAGCGTTTGCAACGGATGATCGTCGGTTGGGTTGCTTCCATGCAGGCGGGCAAACATGATGCCTGCAGTGAACAATAACGGCGTGCAGGCGAACAAATCGTACTGGATCGCGATGCCGCGTGCCCAAGGGCCGAACATGCCCTCGAGAAAAGGCAGGCCCATGTAGGTTGCATTAGGAAAAGCGGCAGCGAGCACCAATGCGCCGACCACTTCGCGCGGTTGCCGTAGCATGACGCGCAAGAGCAGCCATACCAACGGTGCGACCAACAAAATTGTACCGGCCGCGATGACCGGAATACGCACACTGTCGGTGCTGAGCGGGGTTTGCCACATGACATCGAGGACCAGCGCAGGCAGAAACAAGTTGTAAACAACGGTTGACAACGCAGTACGGATCTGATCGACGTCGAGACCTTGGGGGCGTAACCACCGCCAGGCGATACCGGCGGCGATTAGCGTGGTCATTTGGAGCATGATGAGCATAATGGCTTATATCAGTTGGCGTGGTGTTGCTGACCGCAACCGTCATCGAGGCCAGCGACATCGCTGCTGCGGAATCGCCAGGGATGCTGGGCCGCTTGGCGTAACGATGGTCGCTGCCCATCGCGGTTTGGTTCGGTGCACAACCGAACCGATGTGCTTGTCCGGCGGCCGCAAAACCCGTAACGTTGCGCAAGTGAGGTCATTGCATTAACGATGTGTTGGTGTTGTCAACTGGCCCGCTTGCTTTTCCTCATGAGTGAAGGAAAGCCGATGCGCGGCCGCCAGTATTCGCTATAGTTATCAGCCTCGATAAGGATACGCTCATTTGTTGGAAATTCACTCATTAAGCAAAAGTTACCTGGAAGGCGAGCGTCGGCATACTGTTTTCGAATCGCTCGATCTCACCGTGGCTGCCGGAGAATACGTCGCGCTGCGCGGCGAGAGCGGTTCAGGGAAATCGACGTTGTTGCACGTCGTGGCTGGGCTCGATCCGCCGGACCTCGGCGAAGTGAGATTGCTCGGCCAGAGCATGACGGCGCTAACGGAAACCGCACGGACCCTGCTGCGCCGGCGTCACATCGGGTTTGTCTATCAGTTTTTCAACCTGATTCCAACCTTGACCGTCGCGGAGAACCTGCGTTTACCGCTGGCCTTGAACCGTTTGCCCGTCTCGGCGGCCACAATTGGCGAGATGCTCGCTGCGGTGGGATTGGCGGACTACGCAAACCGCTTTCCCGATCGCATGTCCGGAGGTGAACAGCAACGTGTGGCATTGCTGCGCGCGGTGATTCATCGGCCGGCCTTGGTTTTGGCGGATGAACCGACCGGCAGCCTCGATGCGGCCAGTGGTGAACGGGTGATGGACTTGTTGCAGGATCTGGTTCGGCAACAGGGCGTGACGCTGTTGCTGGCGACCCACAGCGAAGCGATTGCGGCCCGTGCCGACCGCGTGGTTCGGCTTGATGCCGGGCGCTTACAGGACGCATCGGCGTGACCGGTTTGTTGTGGCGGGCACAATGGCGCTACCTGCGGTCGCATCCGTGGCAGCTCATTCTCGGCTTACTGGGTATTGCGCTTGGGGTGGCGGTGGTCATTGCCGTCGATTTGGCCAACCACAGTGCTAAACGTGCGTTCGATTTGTCCCTACAAAGTCTGCTCGGACGAACATCCCATGTGATCGAAGGTTCCGCGCCAGGTATCGACGAAGCGGTCTATCGGTGGCTGCGCGTGGAACGCGGCATCGCTGCCAGCGCGCCGATCGTCGAGGGTTACGCGATGTTTCGCGGGGAAATGGTCCATATTCTCGGTGTCGATGTCTTTGCCGAGGCACCGTTTCAACGAACCGTCAGCGAACTCGATGAGTTGAGCACGAACTGGGTGCGCCTTTTGACCGAGTCGGGTACCGTCTTAGTCAATGCGCAGGATCGCGACCGCTGGAATATTGCCGTGGGTGACGACCTGGGCTTTACTGTCGCTGGCCGAGCGCGGCAGGCGCAAGTGCTCGGAGTCTATCCGGGCAATGATGAACAAGACATTGGCATGCGAGGTGTGTGGTTGACCGATATCGGCACCGCGCAAGTGTGGTTGGAAACGTTGGGTCGGTTGACACGGATCGATTTACAACTCAGCCCACAGGACGTCGCCGAACTCGAGGCGGCGTTACCACCGGGTTTACACATTGAAGCGGCGCCTACCCGCAATCGCGCGTTGGACGAAATGACCCGAGCGTTTCGGCTGAATCTGACGGCACTGAGTTTGCTCGCGCTGATGATCGGCATGTTTTTGATCTACAACATCACGACGTTTATGGCGTTGAATCGACGGACAATGCTGGGAACACTGCGCTTGGTAGGCGTGACCCGTGCCCAGCTATTTGCGTTGATGCTCGGCGAAGCGGCCTTGTTGGGTTTGCTCGGCGGTGTCCTTGGCGTATTACTGGGAATCGGCATCGCCCAGGGATTGTTGCATCTGGTGACGCGCACGATCAACGATCTTTACTTCGTTTTGAATGTACGTGAGTTGTCCTTGCCGCTATTGGGTTTGGGTAAGGGCTTGTTGCTTGGATTGGTCGCGGCGGTCATCGCGGCGGCCGTGCCGGCATGGGAGGCAGCGCATTTCCCACCCCAACAGGCGTTGCAGCGCTCGACCTTGGAATATCGCGTGCAGCGGCTACTGCCGAAGCTGGCATGGCTGGGCGTCTGTCTGACCGGAATCGGTACCAGTTTGTTGTGGTGGCCAAACCGATCGCTGGTCTTGGCGTTTGTGGCGTTGTTTTTGATGTTGCTGGGGTTGAGCCTGTGCTTACCCTGGCTGACCCGTTGGGTCATGGACCGGGTGACGCCGGCCGTTGGCGCGGTATTCGGGCTGACCGGACGGTTGGCGACTCGTGGCATCAGTGCGGCGATCAGTCGAACCGGCATCGCGATTGCCGCACTGACTCTGGCGGTTGCGGCAACGGTCGGTGTGGCGACCATGATCGACAGTTTTCGCCAAGCGGTGTTGATCTGGCTGGAATCGACCCTGCGGGCGGACTTTTATGTATCCCTACCCGGCCCCGACGATCGGCCGGGTGGGTTGATCGATCCGGCCGTGGCGAGACAACTTGCCACGGTTGACGGTGTCGCGGAGGTAACGGCCGGACAACGCGTTGAAATCGATACCGACCGGGGGCCGGCGACATTGCTGGCACTGGATTTGGGCGAAGCCCCGCATCGTCATTTCACCCTCAAGGATCATCCCGCACCTTTGGTGTGGGAAGGTTTGCGCCGCGGCGAAGGCGTTTTGGTTGCCGAACCCTTCGCTTATCGCCGCGAACTTAAAACTGGCGATCGGTTGCGGCTGCAAACCGCAGGCGGTTGGGTCAGTTTGCCGATCCTCGGCGTGTTTCGTGATTACAGCTCGGAGCAGGGCTTTATTTTGATGCACCGACCGAATTACCAGGCGCTCTGGGCGGACGATGCGGTGATGTCAATTGGGATTTTTCTTGCCCCGCATGCCGACTCCGAAAAAGTCCGCGCCGATCTCCAGGCGTGTCTGGCCGCGTTCCCACAAACCTTGCGGCTGGCATCGAACCGGGCGATTCGGAATATCTCCATGGGTATCTTCGACCGGACGTTCGCGATCACACACGTGCTGCGTTTGCTTGCCGTGCTGGTGGCTGTCGTTGGTATCTTCAGCGCGCTCATTGCATTGCAGCTCGAGCGCGCACGGGAGTATGCCGTGTTGCGGGCAACCGGCTATACGCCGCTGCAGGTCGCCGGTCTGATCGGCTTGCAGAGTGGGTTAATGGGCGCAATGGCTGGGGTGGCGGCCTTGCCCTTGGGTGTTGGTATGGGCGCGCTACTGATCGCGGTGATCAACCAGCGCGCATTTGGCTGGAGTATGGCGCTGCAAGTCAATCCGATGATCTTGCTGCAGGCATTGTTACTGGCCGTCGTTGCGGCGATCATTGCGAGTGTATACCCGGCTTGGCGCTTGTCGCGTGCGCAGCCAGCCCTGGCGTTGCAAAGTGAATGAGGTGGTGCGGTGAATGATCGGTTGAGCAGGCGAGTCTGGCATCCATTCGTGTTGATGCTATGCGTGGTGATTTTGGCAGCTTGCAACGGTACCTCCCCGACGGCACAATCCCCGCCGCTACAAAGCCTGCAAGCCGCGCTCGGCGCAGGCGATCTGACCGGCTATGCCCGCGCCGAGGCGCCGCGTGAACTAAGTTTCCCTGACGATCATGCGGCCCATCCCGAGTACCGCAACGAATGGTGGTACTTTACCGGAAACCTGCAAACAACAACAGACCGCCCGTTCGGTTTCGAATTGACCCTGTTTCGCATTGCATTGTCACCGCAGGCGATCGAATCGCCATCCGCTTGGACCAGTGAGCAACTGTACATGGGACATCTGGCGATCAGCGATATCGCCGCAGGACAGTTCCTGCATGCGCAGAAGCTGAGTCGCACCGGACCCGGTCTGGCCGGGGCGAGCCAAAACCCCTTGCGCATTTGGCTGGAGAATTGGCAGATCACCTGCGACTCGGATGGTCATACGGCGCAAGACCGGTGGTCGTTGCAGGCGCAGACTCAGGCGTTCGGCCTTAAGTTGACCCTGGTGGCCGCAAAGCCGGTGATTTTGCAGGGCGATCGCGGGCTCAGCCAGAAAGGGGAAGCCGTTGGCAATGCGAGCTACTACTATTCACAAACCCGCCTGACCGCAACCGGTACACTCAGCGTGGCGGAAACAAACTTTTCAGTGACTGGACAGGCCTGGCTGGATCGGGAATGGTCGACGTCGGTCTTGGCTGACAATCAGGTCGGTTGGGATTGGTTTGCCCTGCAATTGGCGAGCGGTGAAGAATTGATGCTTTACCAGTTGCGGCAGCGTAATGGCAATATCGATCCACACAGCGAAGGCAGCTGGGTGAATCGAGACGGCGAACGCCGGCGTTTGACTGCGCAGGATTATACCATTGAGGTCATGGACCATTGGCCGAGCCC
>CAZWQC010000060.1:9686-10877 GCA_964635785.1 uncultured Ectothiorhodospiraceae bacterium | reverse complement strand
TGGCCCGAGATACCCATCAGCTGGTTCACGCCATGGGCTATCGCTTGGCCTGCGTCGGGGTCATGGACATGTTCCCGCACACCAGCCATGTCGAATCGATGGCATTGTTTCTTCGTGACTAGTCAGGTTGTCCGATGCGATAGCACAGGGCGCACGGTGTGGGACTGTCACCGGTCAGGACCAAACACCATTGTGATCAGGCACATCCGCCGTGGAGTCGTGCTGCAGCACAAAATCGCGGGCCACTGGCATGGTCTGATCGCGCTTTTGGATCAGCGAGAACAGGCAACTGGCTCATGCGCACACCCCCTTGAGCTGCTTCATGGCGGGGAGCGGATCGTGAATGTCGGCTTGACAGAGGCCGGCGGTGTCGGACCATTCATGCGTGGGCCTGGGGAATGGAAAATGCCATAAAATCGGAAAAGTCATCGCACGAGCCCAGCTTTGCCCCCCTACGTGGTAGTCAACTCCTGGACCAATAAACCCAGAAAATCTCTGCTCGCCAAACTGTTTCAGATGGGTGCCATGGAAACGGTGTTCCGCGTCCTCGGCATAGTGTTTGCTTTCACCTCCCTGACACAACATTGGGCTTCGATCAGTGTCAGAAACATGCCGTTTCGACATCGTTTGCCCGTCACGGAGGCGTGCTAGCATGCGCAATTCATTCGTCATCCCCCTAGTCATTTCGGCCTGTCTTACCGCGGCTGGTTGTGCGCATAATCAAGCGATGCGCGATCCTGCCTATGCGGCAATTGCGCCGCCGCTCCCCAGCCTGGTCTCATCGTCCCAAAATCCGGGTGCGATTTATCAGCCCGGCGTGAGCACTCCGTTATTCGCCGATCTTACGGCAAGACAAATCGGCGATATTTTGACGGTCAACCTGGTCGAATCGACGAGCGCACAGAAGGCAGCGGATACCGAGGTCACCCGGGATCAGACAGCCGAGCTCGGGAACCCGACTGTGTTGGGGCAGGAAGTGCGAATCAATCCGCTTTCCGGATTGCCGCTGACACCCGGCTATTGGAACTTGAGTGGCACATTGAGTTCGTCGAGTGAGTTTGCCGGCGGTGGCACCAGTACACAGAGCAATCAATTGAGCGGTACGATCAGTGTCACTGTGGCGCAAGTGTTGGCCAATGGCAATCTGGTGGTACAAGGTTCGGAAGAAGATTTGAGCGAAGGCGACCAGAT
>CAZWQC010000060.1:9278-9676 GCA_964635785.1 uncultured Ectothiorhodospiraceae bacterium | reverse complement strand
TCACACTGAACCGCGGAGATGAGTTCATTCGTTTCCGTGGTATTGTCCGGCCGTATGATATCGCACCAGATAATTCGATTGACTCGACTCAAGTCGCGAATGCGGAAATTATTTACAGTGGACGCGGTGAGTTGGCGAACGCCAATCGCATGGGTTGGCTGGCCCGGTTCTTTAATTCATTGATTTGGCCATTTTGACCATGAATCGCAGTGGGTAAACAAAAATGCAAACAAACGCAAAAACGAAGCCGATGATCGCTTTCCTGCGATATACAGTCTGGGTGTTCCTTGGTTTGACCTTAGTGGCTTGCGGTGAGTCGGGGCTGCCGGCGGAAGAGGGAGCCGCTGCCGAGACAGCGGCTGCCGGTGAGACGAACGAGGAAACCGCCGAACCTGGCC
>CAZWQC010000060.1:0-9268 GCA_964635785.1 uncultured Ectothiorhodospiraceae bacterium | reverse complement strand
CGGATGGATGTTTCCTTTGACGCAAGCCTGTCGAGTTCGACTGCACCGACGACCCTGGCCTTGGATGCAAGTGCTGCCAGTGATCCATTAGGTCGTGATTTGGCCGCGTATCGTTGGACGGTCACCGATGCTGCGGGCGAGGAAGTGCGAACCGGTTCCGGGCGCATGACATCCATGTCATTGTTGAATCCGGGTGACTACGTAGTCACCTTGACAGTTACCGATCTTGATGGAAAACAGGGAGTTGCGAGTGAAACGGTGTCAGTGAAAAGTACCACAGAGGGCGAGCCCGGTGGACTGGACGTCCAGTTTGCAGCGACGCCTTCCGGAACGACAGCTCCGGTCACCGTGCTGCTCGATGCAAGCGGCACGGTTGCATCGCCTGGAGCGGTTGTGGACAGTTTTGATTGGAAGGTGACGGATTCCGACGGTGAGACGGTCCAAATTGCCGCTGGTCGCACGTCAGCGGTGTCGTTGCTGGATGCCGGCGATTATACGATCAGTTTGACCGTGGTCGACAGCGCTGGTGAGCAAGGGATTGCCAATGAAACGATGACGGTCGAAAACCCCTCCGCCGGACAGCCGGCCGGTATTTCGGTGGGGTTTTCGGCACTGGCTTCCGATGCTTTTGCCCCGGTGGTCGTTACGCTGGATGCCACGGAGTCGACCGGTAGCGATGGGGCGAAGATCACCGATTTTGCCTGGACGGTCATCGATGAAACCGATACCGAGGTTCAAACCGCGGCCGGCCGGATAACCAATGTGGCGCTCACGCGTGCCGGCTCGTACACCATTCGGCTGACCGCCACGGATGCGAATGGGCTTCAAGGGGTTGCCAGTCGCGTAGTGGTGGTAAAACATGCGGAAATTGATGTGCTATTCCAGGCGACCCCAACCCCGGATGATTACACTGCACCGAGCACGCTTGTGTTGGATGGCAGTGAGACAGTAGCCAGTACGGGGGCTGTTATTGCGCAGTATTCGTGGACGGTCTCGGACGGAGACGGAAACGAGGTGGGTAATGCCAGCGGTCGAAAAACAAGTCTCGCATTAACCAACGCCGGAGAATATTTGTTGACATTGGCTGTCACCGACGCCGATGGGAATGCCGGCAGTGCCACGCAAATTATCGAACTGACCGAGACTGCCCCACCTGCGGCTGGTGAAATTGACGTCGTGATGGCGATCACACCACAAGATCCGATGGCACCGGTGACGTTGTTGCTGGATGCCAGTCAATCAACTGCAAATACCGGTCATTCGATTACCAGCTACCGTTGGGAGGCAAAGAACAGTACGGGGGACACAGTCGGAGCGGCAACGGGACGTATAACCAATATGGGGTTCCTTCGTTCCGGCGACTACACGATGACCTTGACGGTAACAGATTCGGCGGGAAACGAAGGGGTCGCCAGTCAAACGATCCAGATTCGTTCTACTCAGCTTGCGGTGAGCTTCTCAGCGGTGCCGGATAGTACCACTGCACCTGCGAATGTGACGCTCGATGCCACCGCAACGACCAGTGCGGTAAGTGCCGAGATGGATCGTTACTTATGGGCCATTGTCGCTGCGAATGGCAATACAATCCAAACGGCGACGGGTGAGACGGCGCTGGTGAGTTTACTTGCACCAGGTGATTATACCGTGACCTTAGAAGTGCTCGACAAAAATGGCAACCAGGGCTCGGCGACGCAAACTTTGAGTCTGGAACCGGGCGCTGTCACCGTGGATTTTAATATACAGTTGCCGGAGCCACCGGAGGCGCCCGCAACGGTTGTGCTCGATGCCCGTGCCACTGCGTCGAACTCGAACGCCGACCTGGTCAGTTTTGACTGGGAAGTCACTGATGTCGCCGGTGCGTCCGTGGCGACGGCGAATGGTCAACAAACCAGCATCGCGTTGCTCAATTCAGGCCAATATGTGGTGAGTCTTACGGTGACCGACGCCGATGGTAACGAAGCGACTGGACGCAAGACCGTGCAAGTGCCCCGCGGTAGTGAAGGACAGGCCCGGGGTATCGATGTGGTCTTTGTGGCAACTCCGGATGGGACATCAGCCCCTGCCACGGTTGCATTGGATGCCACGGGGACGATCTCCAATACGGGAGCCACGATTGCCAATTACCAATGGACGTTGCGGGACGAGGCGGGTACTACCGTTGCGACCGCGACGGGACGAAAGACCAGTCTTGCCGTGATGGATGCGGGAATGTACTCGGTGACCTTGGTCGTGACCGACACAGCAGAAAACACGGGGACCGGTAGTGAAACGTTGACGCTGGCTTATCAGGACCCGGATCAAGCAAACGACATGGACGTGGCGTTTAACCTGATACCAAGCGAGCCGGTGACTGCGCCCGCGACAATTGTGTTGGATGCTAGCCCGACGAGTGCGAGTCGACCGTTGGCCAGTTTCGTTTGGACTGCGACCAATAGTGAAGGCAACTCGCAAGTGGTCAACGGTCGTAAAACGAGTATCGCTTTTTTTGAGCCGGGGGAGTATTTGATTACCTTAACGGCGACGGACGTGGCAGGCGAGCGAGGCGTCGCCAGCAAAACCGTCACGCTTCTGCCCAACGCCATCGATGTCGGATTTACGCTGAGTGATGTTGCAACGGGTGCGATGGTGACAGGGCCGTTGACAGCGCCGGCGACAATCGCTGTGGTGGCTGAAGTGTCCAGTTCCAGCGCGCCGGTTTCGACCTATGCTTGGGAGGTTCGCGATAGTGCTGGGAGTTTGGTGCAGACCGCCGCCGGTAGAAACTCAACCCTGGCCTTATTGAGTGCCGGAGAGTACCAGATTCGTCTGACGGCTAGGGATGAACAAGGTGATCAGGGGAGCAGCCTCCGTAGTGTCAGTGTGGTTGATCCGCTGGCAGGGCAGACGATGAGCATCGATGTCCGATTCGATGCACTGCCGAGTTCGACCCAGGCGCCTGCAACCGTGTCATTGGACGCAGCCGGGACAATCGCGAATACCGGCAATGCGATTGTTAGTTACAGCTGGAAGGTGACCGACAGTGTTGGGAGAACGGTTGTCACAGCGACTGGGTACAAGACGGCAGTTGCATTGTTGGAGCCAGACGACTATCAAATTGCGCTGACTGTGGTGGATGCACAGGGCAATCAAGGTGTTGGGAGTCAGAGCCTAACCCTGGGAGAACGCAGTTCCGGGCAGGCCGGTGACATCGATGTGGCGTTTTCTGTGACACCGACGACCGGTACCGCGCCGGTAACGCTAAGCCTCGATGCCAGTGCGACAGTCGTGCGAACCGGCGCAGATACTGTTAGTTATCAATGGAAAGCGACCAATGAGGGCGCAACGACAGTTGCGGTGGCGTCGGGCCGACAGACGACGATGGCCTTGCTTGAGCCTGGATTTTTTACAATGACTTTGACCGTGACCGATGGCGAGGGTAACCAAGGCAGCGGAGAACGAACGGTTGCCTTGACGGGGAGTAGTGCGCCGCAGGCCGGGGCGATCAGCGTGGACTTTTCGATGCGTGATCCCGGCGGAAGCGTGATCGCCAGTCAGAGTTCGATCACCGCGCCGGTAACGGTTACGTTGTCGAGTATGGTAACCCTTGGCAGCAATGAGGCGGTTGACAGTTACGTTTGGCAGGCTGAACCGATGGCTGGTGGGACCACGCTGATGGCGACAGGGGCGCAGACGTCGGTGGCATTTTTGCAGGCAGGGGACTACACCGTCACACTGACCGTCACCGATGCTGCGGGAAATGAAGGGGTTGCGAGCAAAGAACTTCGCCTTAGGGGGGGGACGACAGTGCCGTTGGCGGATTTCGATCTGTCGCCGGAACTAACAGCTGGAGGTGAATATCTGTTGCTCCTCGATGGCAGTGCATCCGTGGCGCATGGGACGGCACGTCTAGTCGGCTACGATTGGAAGGTCACGGACGCGAGAACACGTCGTGTCATGGCGACGAGTGTGGGTGAAACGGTCACGGTTGAATTCTCCGGTCCTCCTGGCGCGTATGTGGTTGGGTTGACCGTGACAGATAACTATGGTGCAACAGCGAGCCGCGAAGAGACCATTAGTTTACGAGATTCAATAGGGCAGGCATTGAATCCGCAGTTCGATGTGACGCCGGGTTCGGGTCCAGCACCGTTGACTGTGGATCTGTCTTGGCCAGCCGGTAACGCCGATCCGGGTGGACTGGAAATCGTCGCTTTCCGATGGCGTTTAGTCGATACCGACGGCACGGTACTCGTGGATTACATGAATACTGGCCCGGTCACATCGATGGCAATCCAGAATGCCGGGAACTATACGGTCGAGTTGCAGATGACCGATGAGTACGGGCGTACAGATACTGCGACCGAGGTTGTCGTTGTGCAGTAGTAGAAAGCATGAGTATCGGGGGGCCGCGAGGATCGGAAGCCGGACCACGGATGAGCCGCGTCGGTTGGGTTGCGTGCCTTACTTGAGGGATGTGGTTTCGATCAACCGCGGGCGTTAATGGCTCGCAACGCAACATCCCCCGTGACCACTATGTTGGGTTGCCCGGTTGTTGGCGTCGTGGTGCTGTGGATCAGGGGTAGCCGGCCGGGCAACTCAACCGACTTGTCTGCCTTCGCCGGCGGTGGGCGGGTCGGGTGGTGTGATAGCAACATATGCGTTTGCGACGATCCATGGCCAACAGAGTGAAACGTCGTTGCGCGAGCCGATAAGTTTAAACGATGGTGTTGCCGGACAGGACCACGTGTCGGATGGAGTGAACTATTTGGCATGCAGTCAGTCACACCAAACATTTCGCATTTTAACCGAGTATATCGCTATGGATTACGCCGTTGCCACTCGCGTTGGCTTGGCCGATCACGCTAAGTTCGTCGCCGTCCGCCCAGCCGACGCAGCGACTGCCTTTCCTTTCGATAATAGCTATGCGCGTTTGCCCGCGCGGTTCTTTGCGCGGGTCAACCCAACTGCGGTGGCCTCACCAAGGTTGATTCAACTGAATCGACCGCTTGGGATCGAGTTGGGTATTGACGTCGATGCGATCGCTGCCGACGCGGCCGAGATTTTTTCGGGTAACCTGTTACCGGAGGGTGCAGAGTCGATTGCTATGGCTTATGCGGGTCATCAGTTTGGGCAATTCGTCCCGCAGCTCGGCGATGGCCGGGCATTGTTGCTCGGCGAGGTCATCAATCGCAAGGGCCGACGCTTCGATATTCAGCTTAAAGGTGCTGGGCAGACGCCATTCTCCCGTCGCGGCGATGGTCGCGCCGCGTTGGGGCCCGTATTGCGCGAATACCTGCTTTGTGAAGCCATGCATGCGCTCGGTATCCCGACAACGCGGGCGCTGGCTGCGGTGACTACCGGTGAATCGGTCGTGCGTGAGACGAAGTTACCGGGCGCGGTACTGACCAGGGTTGCGTCCAGCCACGTGCGGGTTGGCACGTTTCAATACTTCGCTGCTCGAGGCGATGGTGCTGCGGTCAAGTTGTTAGCTGATTACGTAATCGAGCGTCATTTTCCGGAATTACGCGAAGCCGACCGGCCCTATTTGGCGCTTCTGGAGCGAGCCAGCGAGCGGCAGGCCGAGTTGATTGCTCGCTGGCTGGGTGTCGGTTTTGTGCATGGCGTGATGAACACCGATAATACGTCGATTTGCGGTGAGACCATTGATTATGGACCTTGTGCATTCTTGGATCGATATGATCCGGCGACGGTTTTTAGCTCGATCGACCACTATGGTCGCTACGCCTACGCTCAACAACCTTCGATTGCGCAGTGGAATTTGGCGCGATTTGCAGAAACATTGCTGCCATTGCTCGATCGCGATACCGATGCGGCCGTAGCGTTGGCGAGCGATGCGGTATCCGATTTCAAGCAACGGTTCGATGCGCACTGGATGGCGATCATGCGACAAAAGCTTGGGTTTGTTTCGACACACACGGCAGATGATTCGCTAATTCAAGCGCTATTCTCGCTGATGCACCAGTATGGTGCCGATTGGACGCTAACCTTCCGCCGTTTAGCCGATGCCATCGTGGGTAACGGCAACGAGTTCCTCGCATTGTTCGGTGAGGCAAAAGGTGCCGAGCAATGGCTTGCGGACTGGCAGGCACGTGTCCGTACCGAATTGGGTACCCCCGAACAGTGCGCGCAGCGATTGCGCGCGGTGAATCCCGTCTACATCCCACGTAATCATCAGGTCGAAAACGCTTTGCAAGCGGCGGTAGGTCGTGGCGATCTCGAACCGTTCGAGCGGTTGCTGACCGTGCTGGCCGAACCCTATCAGGAACGCCCAGGATTGGCCGATTATGCCGTACCTGCACCCCCGAGCGATGCAGAGTACCGGACGTTTTGTGGCACTTGATCCGGGCGCGGCCGGTAACTGGGATCGGATAGCGTACAAATCGAACGACCGAGTGGGCTGGCATGGAGTAAAGTGATTGTTAGCTCAGTATTGATCGAATGATTTGTCGTTCTCGGTGACGATGGTTTAGCCTCGAGCCGATTTAAATTCCGCTGTGCCCTGCTGACCGGGCCGCGATATGTCCCACAGGAGAGTTATCGATGAAAATCCGACTGTTTGTTTTGATCGTCGCGTCGCTCGTTCATGTTCCGGCCATGGCCGAGCAGGCGCTTTTGCTGGTCAACACCAAGCGTTTGACGTTGGCAACTGCCATCAAGATTGCTCAAGCGGCGATCGATGACTGTACAGAAAAAGGTATCCAAATCGGCGTTACGGTGGTCGACCGGGAAGGTATCGTCCAAGTCACGTTGCGGGACACGATTGCACCGCAAATTACCGTACCGATCAGCCAGCGCAAGGCTTATACCGCCGCGAATTTCAATGCGGCGACGTCGATGCTAGGGGATCTTGCGAACACGCCGGTTGGTCGTGCGCCAAACGTATTGATGTCCGCGGGTGGGTTGCCGATCGAGGTGGGCGGCGCCTTGGTTGCTGCGATTGGTGTGAGTGGCGCGCCTTCGGGAAAGATCGACGAGGAGTGTGCCCAAGCCGGTATCGATGCGGTCATCGATGATCTGGAGATGGCGTTCTAGGACGTGCTCTTGCGGATGAGGCTCAGCGACACCGTGGCGAAGGCCGACCAGGCGGTTGTGGTTGTTATCAACGGTTTCATTATTTTGGTATCCATTTCCCCTGCGGGGGGAATCGATACACCAGTGTCTTCAAAAAATAACTGCTGCAACAAACAATACGCCGATCATTGTTTGATATCTGTCTCGAGCTCGATCACACCCCTGGGTTGAGTTCGCAACGGGCTGCCTGGATGTTTGCTTAACAACGAGTCTTGCTACGAAAATTGGTCGATGCAGATATTGGTGAGTACAAAGGCAGTCTTTTGGTCTGGTGTCCAGGGTCTGCCTGGATGCCGTTTTTGGCATTGTTGGTTGGGTTCGGTGGTAGAGCCGCCAAGACGTCGGTGCCCCGGCGGCAGACGTGGGCGTTTATGATCAAATGGACCTGTTCGCGTCAGTTCTTGATATGGATCGCTCATGGAATCTGTTTTAGGCATGCCGTTGAAATCTTCCTCTCACGAATACCTGATCGGCTTACTTATGACTGGGGGTTGACAATCGTGTGGCACGGAGGTGAAACTAGCGGCGTTGACGTCGGTCGCGTTGTTTTTCTGTAACGCCGGCCTTGGTTTTCTTCGGGAATGTGTTGATTCGGGCGACATCTGGTCCGCGTCGACGTTAAGACTTGACACTGATGGTATGGGTTGGTAAAGGTGCTTGGCGCAGAGTCTGCTGCGTTCCGACCCCCGCGGGCAGGGACGCAAGAGTGTATGAGACGACTGATAAGAAACCTCGATTGTCGCCAATGAGCAAAGGGTTTTCTGCCGCGTGATTTCTCGAAGGGGGTTCAATCGTTTATTGTTGGCGGGTGCTGTCGAAGCGGGTTTGTTAACTTCGACCACGCAGGCGGTCGCTGCGGTTTCCCGTGCAAGGGTGGTGATTATCGGCGGGGGATTTGGCGGTGCGACGGTGGCCAGATATCTTCGTCTTGGCGATCCTTCGGTGCGGGTGACGCTGGTTGAACCGAAACAAGTGTTTTACACCTGCCCATTGAGCAACTCGGTGATCGGTGGGTTGAAAAACCTGCGCGCTATTGCGCAAACGTACACCGAGCTTGCCGATCGGTATGGTGTGCGTGTCATTCATGACCAGGCAACTGCGGTGGAACCGGTGCAAAAGACGATACGCCTGGCCGGTGGTGATGTCTTGGCGTACGATCGCCTAGTGATGGCCCCGGGCGTCGACTTCATTTGGGAGGCCATTGAAGGTTACAGTGAGCGCGTCGCGCGATCGAGTATGCCCCATGCGTATGATGCCGGGGCGCAGACAGCGTTGCTCCGGCGGCAACTCGTGGCGTTGCAAGACGGGCAGAATGTGATCATCGTTGCGCCGAAGAACCCGTTTCGTTGTCCGGCGGCGCCGTATGAACGGGCAAGTCTGATCGCTAACGACTTAAAATACGAAAAACCGAAATCTAAGATTATCATTCTGGATGAAAAGGACGTTTTTACCAAACAGGATCTGTTTATGCTTGGTTGGGATCGATTGTATCCCGGCTTGATTGAGTGGCGCTCAGGGTCATTTGGGGGCAAGGTTGAGCGAGTCAATGCAGCCCGCATGACGGTTGCAACGGAATTTGGCGATGAAAAGGGTGGGGTGATCAATGTGATTCCGCCGCAAAAAGCAGGGCGTATCGCCTTCGAGGCTGGGCTTGTCGATGCGGCCGGATGGTGTCCGATTGACCCGATCAGCTTCGAGTCGCGCAAGCAGCCCGGTATTCACGTCATCGGTGATGCGGCGATGATGAGTCCGATGCCAAAATCGGGGATGGCGGCCAATACCCAAGGCAAATGGCTCGCATCATGGTTGGTTAGCGCGTTTGGCGGTCAGCCTGCCAAGCCAGCCGGTTTGTCCAGCCTGTGTTTCAGCCTGATCGGGCCAGATTACGCGGTCTCCGTGGCTGTTGGTTACGACCAGACCCAGACAGGTCTGCGTGAGCGACCCGATACCGTTCGGTTGACGTCGAAAGCCGCGACCACCCGTGAGCTTGCGGCAGAGGCGGTGCAATCAGAACAATGGTATCAAGCGATTACCCGAGATATTTGGTATTGATGTCAGGGTGCAGATGGGACAATGTCGGTCTGCAATTTTCAGTTTGCATGTGCCGTGATGTCTTGTGGTAGGATTTTTCAGTCTACTTTGAAACGAAGCATTTATGATGATCAATCTTGTAAAGATGACCGTCGGCGTCATCCTTCTC
>CAZWQC010000059.1:0-10887 GCA_964635785.1 uncultured Ectothiorhodospiraceae bacterium | reverse complement strand
AGCCGACACTCGCTTGCACGCCTTGGTTAGTGGCCATTTGGGGCAGCTCGCCGCCGACCGTGCTGACTTGGATCAGGCGCAACACTGGACGTACCAAGCGGTCTTGACCGCCCAAACGATCGGCGCGGAGGATTTGCTCATGCGTTTTGCCTGGCAACTCGGGGCGATTGCCGAGGCGCAAGGTCGCCGCGATGCAGCGATTTCGGCCTATCGCCGGGCGGTGCTCGCGATTCAGTCCCTGCGGCGGGATTTGCCGTTGCAAGTGCGGGGCGGGCAATCGGTGTTCAGCGAAACCTTAAGTCCGGTCTACCGCCAGTTGGCCAAGTTATTGTTGACCCAGGCGGCGGCCAGTACGGAGCCGGCGGAGCAACAAACCTTGCTGCGCGAGGCCCGGGCGACTGTGGAGCAAATCAAAACCTCCGAGTTGCAGGATTATTTCCAAGATCAGTGTTTGAGTGCGCGCCAAGAGGGCGTGGCGTCCTTGGCAGCGGGCACGGCGGTGTTGTATCCGATTATTCTGCCGGACCGGCTAGAGTTGTTGCTGGATAGCGCGGGCAGCTTGTATCGAGCGTCCGTGCCGGTCGACCATTTCCGCTTGGAGGGGACGGTCTCGCGGTTGGTGCAACGGCTACGCCAGCATCAACCTTACGCGGCGTTGGCCCAAGACGTCTATGCCTGGCTGATCGCGCCGGTGTTGCCGTTGTTGCAAGCTCAGCACATCGAGACATTGGTGTTCGTGCCGGACGGGGCCTTGCGGACATTGCCGATTGCGGCGCTGTTTGATGGCAAGCAGTTCCTGGCCGAGCAGTTTGCGGTCGTGACCGAGCCAGGGATGACCTTGCTCGATCCAAAACCCTTGCCGCGCACGGGTATCCAGACCTTGTTGGCCGGGATGGCGCAGCCAGGGGATGTGGTGGCCGATTTGCCGGAGGATTTGCTGAAAGGGCTGCTCGCGGCGGCGGCCGGGAAGCGGGAGATCGATCTCACCACCCTCGGGGAAGTGGACTTAAGCGAAGTGCAAAAGCTGCTGGCATTGCCGGGCGTGCGGGCGGAAATCGAGGCGTTGGCACAGTTTTTACCGGGCGAGGTCATGCTCGATGCCACCTTTGCCCGGGAGCACTTTGCAAAGATTCTGAGCAAGCGCCCGATCGGGATCGTGCATATCGCCTCACATGGCTATTTTGGCGGTGATCCGACGCGGAATTTCATCATGGCGTATGATGCGCGCTTGAGCATGAATGACTTGGAACGGTTGTTAAAGCCGAAACAATTGGCGGCACAACCGGTGGAGCTGTTGGTCTTGAGTGCCTGCCAAACCGCCGAAGGAGATGATCGCTCCCCCATGGGCTTGACCGGGATGGCGCTAAAATCCGGTGCGCGCAGTGCGATGGGGTCGCTGTGGCCGGTGTCCGATCTCGCGACGCAACAATTGCTCACGCGCTTTTATCGTTATTTGCAGGACCCGGCTTTGACCAAAGCGCAGGCGCTACAGCTTGCGCAACGGGAATTGTTGAACGAACCGACACTGCGCCATCCGTATTTTTGGTCAGCGTTTATTTTGGTCGGGAATTGGTTGTAGGTCGGCTACGCGGGTGTGTGTGGGGGGCCACAAGCCTTCCCGCAACGCCTGTCGTGTGGCGTATTACTGAGTGCCTGGCGATGCCTGTCGTCGCTCGAGCGGATGTGGCGCACTAGGGGTAAAGCGGATCGTGCTGGCATAGGCGATGGCGATGGCGATGGTGGTGGCGTTGGCCTGGTTGGGCGTGATGGGATGGCCGATGAGGTCGGCTAGCTGAGGGTGATCCGATTCAATGCGCTGCCCAACGGTTCGTCTGAGGGTTGCTGCCGAATCAGCGATGGTGATGTTCTACTGTCCGTCCTGCCGGCGGTCATGGTGTTGACGTCTTATTCGCCTAAAAACAATAACAACCCGCGTCTTAGCTGATCCCAGTCAAGAGTTTTGCCATGTTGTAATTGCTCGAGAAAGGCGCGGGCGGTTTGCGTTTCGTCCTGGCGATCCAATTGGGTTGTGATGTTCAGAAGTGCTTGTAGGTCCGAGGCGATCGCCGGCCGATTCAGCAGCCAAAGCCGAATATAAAGTGCGCGGCGCAGGCGATCGCGAGCATCGGCATGATCCTGTTGCTTGACCGCAAGTTCCGCCCAGTGTTCGAGTGTCGTGGCGATGTCGGGCCGTGTTTCGGTGGCACGGAATTGGCGAAGGGCTGCCCGATAATGTCGCTCGGCGCTAGCGAGGTCAGCGTGGGCAAGGGCGTAATCTCCACGCAGACGGGATAGACGAGCGGTCGCGTTCGCCGGTGCGGTCTTGGCGTCGAGCATTTTGGCCAGTCGGGTCAACCAATCGTTGGCGTCGTTGGCATCCGCTTGAATGGCCAAGTCGGTGCGCAAGGTGACGATGGCAATGCGCTCGCTGGACGATAGCCTCTCGTTATCGACGTGAGGGGTGAGGAATGCGATGGCTTGGGTGAGTTCGCCTTGGTCAGCTATGCGCTTTGCCGCAAGAAGATCGAGCCGAGACTGGTAGTGATCGAGTCCTTCGGCGGTAGCGATCTGGCGGGCGCGGTCGAGGTGTTGCTCTGCCGCGGGGAAGTGACCAACCCGCAAGGCGGTCTCGATCAGGTTGATGTGACTGTCGATGGTGCCGGAGGGGTGGTCGATGCTACGGAAGTAGGCGAGGGCATCGTTAAAGCGCTCGGCCGCGACCACATAGCGATCGTTGGCGAAGGATTCCACGCCCTGGGCGAGATACCGCAATCCGTCGTTGTCGGATTGGGCGGATTGTTCCGGTGCGGTGACGCAGGCAGTGAGCAACAACGGGATGGTCAATGGCAGGCAACGGGTTAGTTTCACGGCTTGCATCCTGATCAATCTCCGGGGTTGATGAGGCGGGGTTGGCTGTCTTTGCCGATGGCGCTCGAGATTGGCCAAATCCGCTCGGTTCCCGCCAAGATGCGGTCGATACTGTCCAGCAAGGCGCGCACCCGTAGCATGATGGCGGGCAATTCCTCGAGTTCGACGTTGGCGGTACTGGCGGCCGTGTTGAGTTGGGCGAGTAGCGCGTCGATGTGCTCAAGCAGTGCGGGCAACCTGTCGTTGATCTCGTCGCTAATGCTCGCCACGTCACTCAGTACGGATTCCAACGCCGCGATGGTGTTGGCAATGTCGTCGCGGAAAGCTGCGTCGTTGAGCGCCAGGCCGACCGCGCCCTCATTGCTGGCAAGGCTGTCGGTGACGGTGCGGAAGTTGGAAATGATCGCGGCGATATCGAGGATGGCTTGCTCGACTTCGGCCGAGACGAACAATTTACCCAGCGGCCCTTCGCCTGCCACCATGCGGTCACTCAAGATGCGCAAATTGTGTGCGGCCGTATCGAGTTCGGTCAGGGTCTCGTCCATGCGCGAGGGCTGGATGGCGGTGACGATCTCGGAAACCCCTTCGATGGTGATCTTCAGGCTTTCCAGGACGGGGTCGAGTTCCTGCAATATCTCATCCAACGATTTCGGTTCTTTGGTGTCGATGGTGCTGCCGTCTTCGAGCAGGGGCGCATACGGTGAACCGGCACTGATTTGAATGCTCGGCTTGCCAAGCAGGGACAGGCTACCGAGCGAGGCGCGGGAGTCGGTGCGGATCACCGATCGGTAGCGTTCTTGGATGCGGATCACCACGTGAACACGGTTGCTCGAATCCAGGCTGACCGCGACGACCCGACCGACCTCGATTCCGGAAACGCGGATCAAGGTATCGGGTGCGACGCCTTGTGCGTCGTTGAAGTAGGCATGAAACTCGACCGTGCGTTGCAAGAGATGACTGGTTTTGCTGTTGATGATGAGCAAGGTCATCACGATCGCAATGGCCACCAGGGTGAAGATACCCACGAGGCGCTCGCGGGCTTTGAAGCTCAAGCGATGGATGTAGTGAACTCGGGTCGGTTGCTGCGTCATGGCGTGAACTCGGCGCGTTTGGGCAAGTGGGCTATCCCGCGGCTGGCTAGGAATGCAATGATCTCGGGTTCTTCCCGTTGCCAAAGCTGAGTGCAATCGGGTAGGTAAACGATCTGGTCAGCGCATAAAAACAGACATTGGTCAGTCAACGGGAGTAGCCGCTGGACGGCATTGCTCGCTAGTACCAAGGTGTATCCTTGCTTTTTCAAGCGCTGGATGAATCGAGCGAGGACGATCTCCGCCTCCGGCTCCAGACCGGCAAAGGGATCGTCGATAAAGATGATGTCTGGAGCCAGCATCACGGCGCGACAGATGGCGAGCTGACGACGTTGCAGATTCGTCAAAAACGCCGGCAGCAGGCTAGTATCGCCAGTGAATTCAGCGGTTTTCAGTAGGTCATTGGCGCGTGCCGCAAGCGCCTGACTGGTATCGATACCGTGGTACAGCGCCGGGATCAGGAGATTTTGCAAACCATTGACCACCGATAGTAGAGGGGCTTGACGGGTGATGAAGGCGATCTTTTGTCGCAGATTTCGCCATGCGCGTGGGGACAGGGTGGCCACGGCTTGACCGCGGAACCAAACTTCCCCGTCGGCGGGTTCATCGACCACGGCGAGCGCCCGCAGGTAGGCCGTGCGCAGATCGATGTCCGTGGCTGACACGCCGGCACAACGACCCTGCTCGAGACCCATATGCAATGCCGGTGGCGGTTCGCCAGCCAGTGCCGGCACCAAGTTTTCGGCAACGAGCAATGCGTTTGTGTGGTTTGTGACGCACCGGTCGGTCATGAGATCCCAATCGCTATCAAGCCATCGATCAAGAAAATCATCGCCAAACTGACCACGATGGCTTTTTGGGTTTGTTGCGGGACTTCCGTTACCGATCGGGACACTTGCAGGCCATGAAAACAGGCGGCGGTGCTGATCACGAAACCGAACAAAAGGTTTTTTACCAAAAACAGGATGATTTGGGCCGGGTCGAAGGCTTTCGGGATTTCGGCGAAATAGCTGAAGTAGGCCGGCGCTTTGAACAGTGCCGGCATGAGGATACCGCTGACGAGTGCAAGCAAGGAAAAGTAGACTGACAAAACCACCTGGGCAATGCCGGCCCCAAGCAGGCGGGGAATGACGATGAATCGGTCGATATCGATGCCGAGTAATTCCAGTCCTTCGATCTCCCCGCCAAGGCGGGCATTGCCCAGGTCGACGGCGATGGCCGAACCGGAGCGGCCGATGATGACGATGGCCGTCATCAAAGCGCCGAGTTCGAGTACGATGACTTTGATCAAGACATCGATGACGTCGCCGGGGTCGCGGAATACTTCCACGACCGTCACCAGACTGGCCGCGACGCTAATGCCGGTGGCCACCGCAAGCAAGCTGATCAAGGGCAGGGCATCGACCCCCGTGAAGATCACTTGAGTTACGGTTGCATTGAAGGTCGCTCGATTAAACAACCCGCGATCGTGATCACGGACCAGGGCGGTCACGGCGAAGGTCGCCAGATTGACCAGGTAGATCGACGCCTGGCCGATTTGCCGGCCCAAGTAGTCGGGGATGACGAATAGACTATGCAGCATGGTGTGCGTTAGAACTAGGCGTTGGGTTGGCGGTCAGCGCAGAGTGTAACGCAATTGCTGGGACTCGTCTTGTAATTCGGCCAAGCGCTCGGGTGTGCCGACGTCTGTCCACCGACCACGATAATGGCTGCCGCTGATGCGTCCGGCGGCAATGGCCCGCCGCAAAATGGGTGCCAGCGGGAAAATCCCCGGTGTCAGATCGGCAAATAATGCCGGACGATACCAGCCGATGCCGGCGAAGGTGAGGCGCGCCGCGTTACCCTCGTGGAGACGGCGCAAGGTCAAGGCAAAATCGCCAGAGGGATGGTGGGGCGGGTTATCCACCAGCACCAAGTGGGCTAGGTCCTGGTCGGCGAGCGGCGGTGGGAGGGTGAACGGATAGTCGGTGAAAATATCGCCGTTGATCACGAGAAACGGCTCCGTTCCGAGCCGGTGAAGCGCATGTCGGATGGCACCACCGGTCTCCAAAGGGGTATCGCCTTCGGTGGAATACTCGATGGGAATCCCGACTTGACGACCGTCACCAAGGAACTCACGGATTTGGGTGCCGCGGTAGGAAAGATTGATCACGACCCGCTGGTAGCCGGCACGACTCAAGGTTTCCAGCAGGTAGACGATCAGCGCTTTGCCGTTGACCGTCAGCAATGGCTTTGGGATATGGTCGGTCAACGGGCGCATTCGGTTGCCGCGGCCGGCGGCAAGAATCATCGCGACCGGTTCCGATTGTTTAGATGATGCGATCGCACTTGACACAACGCAAATTCCTGGGGCTTTAGATCAGGTTTACCGAAAATACCCAAACCGGCGCGGGTTAGTGATCCGCCGCCTCGGTCAGAGGCGGCGGTCGGGGGTTAGATCATCGTCGAAGGCTCTTGCGGTGCGGTGATGGCCTGGTGCTGCCGTGCGAGCACCAGGTAGACCGCCGGTACGATGAAAAGCGTGAACAACGTACCGATGCCAAGGCCGGCGGCGATAACGATCCCGATATCGAATCGGCTGACCGCGCCTGGTCCGGACGCGGTCAGCAACGGGAACATGGCAACCACCAAGGCGACGCTGGTCATCAAGATCGGGCGCAGGCGAATCGCGGCGGCTTGTTCGACGGCGTCGCGTTTGTTCAAACCTTGCTTTATCTGCAATTGGTTCGCGAATTCCACAATCAGTATCCCGTTTTTCGCAATGACACCGATCAAGGTGATCAATCCCACTTGGGTGTAAATATTGATTGATGCGAATCCGGTCGTGATAAAGGCGAGCGCGCCAAAGATCGACATCGGAACCGATACCAAGATGATGATCGGATCCCGCCAGCTCTCGAATTGGGCCGCCAACACCAGATAAATGATGACCAGTGAGAGGAAGAACGTCAGCACGAGGGCGGAGCCTTGGTCTTTGTATTGGCGTGATTCCCCCGCATAATCGTAACCGATCTCCTTCGGCAGCGTTTCGTTGGCAATCGTCTTGAGGTAGTCAAGCGCACCACCGAGCGTGGTGCCGGGTGTGGCGATGCCTTCCAGGGTGATCGCATTGAGCTGTTGGAATTGGCTACGTTTGGAAGGTTCGATGGTGGTTTCGAAGCTGACGATCGCGCTCAGCGGAAACAACTCGCCGGTGTCGGCGCGGACATAGAAATCATCGAGCATTTGCGGGGCCAGACGGTATTGTCGTGCGACCTGGGGGATCACTTTGTAACTGCGGCCTTCCAGACTGAATCGGTTGACATAATTGCCACCGAGCATGACGGCGAGATTACGGCCGATATCCTGCATGCTGATGCCGAGATCGCCAGCCCGATCCCGATCGATTTTGACGGTGACCCGAGGGCGCTCGATTTCCACTGATTTTTTCAGGAACATGAACTGTCCGCTACCCATGGCACGCCCGACCATTTCGTTGGCGACGCGGTCGAGCTCATCAAAGGACAACGCCGAGGTGAGGACGAACTGAATCGGTAAACCACGGCCGGACGTGGGCAAACTGGGGCGCGGAAAAACGGCGATTTGCAGTCCAGCGACCTGGGCGAGCTTGCCTTGCAGCTCGGGCATGACGTCCATCTGTGAGCGCTTGCGCTCAGTCGGCGGCGGCATTTTGAAGCCGCCAAAAATGGTGCTGACATCCCCCATGCCAAGCAGGTAGAAACTCTCCTTGTATTCGGGAATGCTCTCGAACAAGGACACGATTTGTCGGCCGTAGGCTATGTCGTACTCGATGGTGGCGGTCTGCGGCGCGGTGGCCTGGAAGAACAGGATGCTTTGGTCTTCGGTCGGTGCCAGCTCGTTTTGACTGGTCAAAAACATCGCCGGCAGGCTGAGTAAAATGATGGTGCCGAAAAACAGTGGGACCGGCAGGTGCTTGAGGGTATCGCGCAGCAGCGCCCGATAAAGCCGGGTCAAGCCATCGAAAAAACGTTCGACGAGGCGTTCGAACCCGGACTGTTCGCCGCTTGCGCGCAAAACTTTGTGGGACAGCATGGGCGAGAGCGTCAAGGCGACGATACCAGATATCAGCACGGCGCCAGCCAGGGTGAAGGCAAACTCGGTGAATAATGTGCCGACCAAGCCCCCCATGAAACCGATCGGGGCATAGACGGCCACCAAGGTGGTGGTCATGGCGATAATGGGGACCGCCAGCTCGCGTGCGCCGTGCAACGCGGCATGGAGTTTGTCTTCACCGTTCTCGATGTGGCGGTGAATGTTTTCCACGACGATAATGGCGTCATCGACGACCAAGCCGATCGCCAAGACCATCGCCAATAATGTCAAGAGATTGATCGAATAGCCCAGGGTGAGCATGATGAAAGCGCCACCGATCAGGGATAACGGGACGGTCACGGCCGGAATGATGGCGGCTCGGATCGAGCCCAAGGACAAAAAGATGATGAGCAAGACGATCAAGACTGCTTCGCCCAAGGTTTTGAAGACTTCCTTGATCGAGTCTTCGATGTAAACACTCGCGTCGTAGGGAATATGGGTGCTCAGTCCTTCCGGTAGTTGGCTACGAATGTCCGGCATGACCGCATGCACCGCTTTGGCAACGGTCAGGGGGTTGGCGCCAGGGGCTTGTTCGATACCGATGAAAATCGCATCTTTGCCTTTGTACCAATTGGTCGAGTCGTAGTCTTCCGCACCCAGCACGGTGGTGGCGATATCGCGCAAGCGGACCAAGGTGCCATCTTCGCCGCGAACGACGAGGTTACGAAAATCGTCGACCTCGGCAACGTCGGTGGTTGCGGTCAAGTCGATGGTGACGAAGCGACCCTTGCTTTGGCCGACGCCGGCCAGATAATTGTTCTTTTCCAAGACGCCGGCGACATCGGCGGCAGTGACACCGAGTGCGGCCATGCGTTCGGGATCGAGCCAAACACGCATGGCGAAGGTTTTGCTGCCGAGCAGTTCGGCCTTGGCGACCCCGGGAACCGCTTGCAGTTTGGGTTGCACGACACGCAGTAGGTAATCGGTGATTTGCGATGGCTGCATGACGTCACTGTAGAAGGCCATGTACATCAATGCCGTGGAATCGCCTGTCGTGGAATCGATGACGGGATCTTCGGCTTCGCTCGGTAACACATTGCGTTGGCTGGCGACTTTCGCTTGAATCTCGGCAACCGCCGCGTTCGGGTCGTAGTTCAATTCCATATACGCCTCGATGACTGAGACGCCCTGTGTGCTCGAGGAGACCAAATAGTCGATGCCGTTGGCTTCGGCAATGGCCTTTTGCAGCGGGGTGGTAATAAACCCCTTGACGAGTTCGCTGGATGCGCCGGGATACACAGTCGTGACTTTGACGACGGTGTTCTTGGTCTCCGGGTATTGCCGGACCTGTAGCGATTCGATCGAACGTAGCCCGATGATCAAGATCAGCAGGCTAACGACACTGGCCAGAACGGGGCGGCGCACGAAAATATCGGTGAAACTCATGCCGGGCCCACCTCGGCGTCGGTATCTAGCTCGATCTGATTGTCGATTTGAACGGCTTGACCATTGCGGAGCTTGTTCTGGCCGGACAGGACCACCCGGTCACCGACCGCAAGACCGGAGACAATCTCGATCTGACCGTTGCGAACGACCCCGGTTTGAATCTGTTTGCGCTGCACTCGTGGTTGGCCATCGTCCCCCGAAACGATGAGAAAGACCGAGTCGCCGTAGGGTGCAAAGGTGACGGCCGTGCGCGGTACGACCAAGACATGATCGCGTTCGGGTAACGCGACATGGACTTCGGCAAACATGCCGGGGCGTAGTTCTCGGTTTGGGTTGGGGAGTTGCGCGCGGACCTGGACGCTGCGGGTGCCTTCGTTGATGCGCGGGTCGATGGCACGAATCTGACCGCGATAGGTGTTATCCGGAAAGGCCTGTACGGTGACGGTGATGGCTTGGTTCAATGCGAGTTCGCCAAGATGGCGCTCGGGGAGCGTGAAATCGACATAAATGGGATCGAGGCGTTGCAAGGATACGATGTCGGTACCGGCATCGAGATATTGGCCAAGATCGATGCGGCGAATACCGAGTTCGCCAGAAAAGGGGGCGCGTAGGGCTTTTTTGGCGATCTCGGCCCGTTTGGCGGCGACCGCGGCGGCGGCGGCCTGGAGTTCGGCCTCGGCCTGGTCGTAGTCGGATTTCGAGGTCGAGTTCTGCGCGAGTAACTGCTCCAATCGCCGAAAACGCAGCTCTGCCAGACGTTGTTCAGCGACCAAGCCATCCAACTCGGCGCGGTCGACCGCGTCATCGAGTTGCACGAGCAAATCCCCAGCTCGTACCGATTGACCGGAGCGAAACTCGATGCGGGTCACAACCCCTGCGATCTCATTGGCAATGAACACGCCATTGGTTGCAGTCATGCTGCCAACGGCGGCGAGGGACGGTTGCCAGCGGGTTTCGGTGACCTCTGTTGCGGCCACCACTGCCGCCGGGAAGGACCGAGGCTGATCCTGCATCATTTTGATTTGTTGATACTTCCACCCAAAGATACCGCCGAGGATACCAGCGAGCAGCAGCAGGGCGAGAAAGAAGCGAAGAATCATGCGGTTTACTCCATTAGCGGGAATGATCCCGGGCAAGGTGGCTGTGCCAGCATTGGCCATTGGGAGATGGCCTGTCATTTGTTGTTGGTTTGCAGTAAAGTCTCGGTCGCGCGTCGCGACCTGTCTCGTGAACTCGTGGTTTGTTGCGGGTTGCAGCTGAGCCGATTGCGGCGCGGTCGACGAATCTCACGGGCTGCAGGGGAGACCGATTCTGCTTGAGAATGGTTCCCCGGCATCGGCCGATGGGTCGTCTTGAGAGCCGGGACGAATGGGTCTGCGTCGCCTGAAGATCACTGTGCCGATTGTACAACGCCGATCACTAGCGGGTCACC
>CAZWQC010000058.1:0-10910 GCA_964635785.1 uncultured Ectothiorhodospiraceae bacterium | reverse complement strand
AGGTGGGGATCAAAACCTCAACTCGTTAACCTCTGGGTTGTTGCGGCAGGCGGGTTGGGGGCAAACCAATCGGCGCGATCGACTGTAACTCTCTGCCTTTCCTCGTGGCGGAATCGCCACGCCTGTCGTCAAGTGGATGCGGATGGCTCGGGTAGCTCCAATGCCAGCCGAATCGCTTCGAGTGCAACGCGCTCTTCTGCACAGATCGCATTGCCCAGCCCGAGAATTCCGCCGCCGGAGGCACTCGCCACGGCAAGCCCCAATCGCCACAGGGTCTGTTTGATTGCCATCGCTTGTTCGGCCGGCATCTGTGCGGTGATGGAGCTGGCCAACTGGTGTAACTCGTCATGGATGTCGGTATCTGTACCGAGCAAGTCTTCGATAATCGAGTCGGCCGATTGGATGGCATGATCCATGTGCTGGCGAACGATCGAGAAATCGTCTTGTGCCAACGTTTGCTCGAAACGCTTGACTTCTTTCTTGTCAATGCGCCCGTCAGCGGCAGAAACCAAAAGAAAGACGGCATACGGTGCGCGGGTTAGCTGCCGAATCAGGGACTCCGACAGCGCTGATGTGGGCGATATTTCAGTCATGACACAACTCCGTTGGCAACGATTACTGTGAACCGTCGAATTCTAAGCGAAAACCATCCAGCTTGTTTAACGGCCAGCTGAATTTTATGTGACAGTCGTTTATCGATAGGTGATTTGCACTGGTGCCAAGTCTGCGTCGGCACCCAAGTCGCCCCTGAATGCGGTCGTTATGGCGGCAGTCGGGTGCCGGAGCGAGAGGAGTTGATCAGTTGATCGCGATACTGCCGATCAGCCGCTCGACCACAGCGACCCGTTGGTCGAAATCGGCCATCGATTGGCGGAAGACGAGTTTCGCTTGGCCCTCGAGGCGATAGGTCTGTGGCTGTTTTTGGATGAGCTGGATCAACTTTCTGGTGTCGATCTTAGGTTCATGATCGAAAATCAGACGGCCGGTTTGTTGCCCGACTTCGATTTTTCTGAGGCTAAGCTGCTGCGCCAATAGCTTGAGTCGGGTGGCCTCGAACAGGCGCTTGGTTGGTGGCGGCAGCAGGCCGAATCGATCGATCAATTCGACCTGTAGATCGCGTAAGGCGTCTTCATCCGGAGCGGAGGCGATGCGTTTATACAGTATCAGGCGATGATGGACATCGGGAACGTAGTCCTCCGGGATCAACGTGGGATAGCCAAGATCGATTTCAGTCGCGCTGTGTAGCGGTTGTTCCAAGGCGAGCTTGTGACCGGATTTTAGTGCGTTGACCGCGCGCTCAAGGAGTTCGTTGTATAAGGTGAAGCCAATTTCCTGAATCTGACCGGTTTGTTCTTCCCCGAGCAGTTCGCCGGCGCCGCGGATTTCCAGATCATGCGAGGCGAGGGTAAAGCCAACGCCGAGGTCTTCCAGGCTGGCAATGGCGTCCAAGCGTTTCACGGCATCGGGGGTCATCGTGTGCTTTGGCGGGGTGATCAAGTAGGCATAGGCCCGGTGGTGCGAGCGGCCGACCCGACCCCGTAGTTGGTGCAGCTGGGCTAAGCCGAGTTTGTCGGCGCGGTGAATCACAATGGTATTGGCCGAGGGGACGTCGATGCCGCTCTCGATGATCGTGGTGCATACCAGAATACTGAAGCGGCGATGATAGAAGTCGAACATCACGCGTTCGAGGTCGCGTTCGGGTATCTGTCCATGGGCGACTTGGATGCGGGTGTCCGGTATCAGGTCGGCAATACGGCTGGCCATGTTGTCGATGGTCTGGACTTCGTTGTGGAGGAAGTAGACTTGGCCGCCCCGGTTTAACTCGCGCAAACAGGCCTCGCGAATCAACGCGTCGTTCCATTCGCCGACGAAGGTTTTGATCGCATGCCGTTCCGCCGGTGGGGTGGCGATAATGGACAGCTCGCGCAAACCGGCAAGTGACATGTTCAAGGTACGGGGAATGGGTGTGGCAGTCAGCGTCAAGGTGTCGACTTGTGCACGCAAGGATTTCAGTCGTTCTTTGTGGCGGACGCCGAAGCGGTGTTCTTCGTCGATGATGACCAAGCCAAGTTGCTTGAATTTGACATCCGCTTGGAGGAGTTTATGGGTGCCGATGACGATGTCGATTTGCCCGTCGGCGATGGCTTGTAGGGTTTTCACTTGCGTTTTTTGACCGCCAAAGCGCGAGAGCGAGGCGATGCGAATGGGCCAATCGGCGAACCGATCCTGAAAATTCTGGGTATGTTGCTGGGCCAACAACGTGGTTGGCACCAAGACGGCGACTTGGGCGCCGGCATTGGCGGCAATGAAGGCGGCACGCATCGCCACTTCGGTTTTGCCGAAACCGACATCGCCGCAGACGACCCGATCCATCGGGTGGGGCGAGGCCATGTCCGCGAGCACGGCGGCGATGGCTTTTTCTTGGTCTGGGGTTTCCTCGAAGGGAAACGCATCCGCAAACGCGGCATAGTCGGTTGCATCGATGGCAAAACCCTGACCGGGTTCAGCCGCACGCCGCGCATAGATATCCAACAGTTCCGCCGCCACGTCATGGGCTTTTTCCGCCGCTTTGCGTCGGGCTTTTTGCCATTGGTCGCTACCCAAACGGTGCAGGGGGGCGGTTTCAGGACTGTTGCCGGTGTAGCGGCTGATTAGGTGTAAGGACGAGACCGGGACGTAGAGTTTGTCGCCACCGGCGTATTCCAAGGTCAAGAACTCGGCCTCGGTGGAGCCGATGATCATGGTTTGTAGGCCGAGAAACCGGCCGACGCCATGTTCCTCGTGAACGACCGGTGATCCCTCCGACAGGTCATTGAGATTGCTGATCAGCGCGGATTCGTCGATCGTGGGTTTGTGACGGCGCCGGCGTTGTTGCGCACGCTCGCCATGCAATTCCTTTTCGGTGACAATCGCGATGCCGTGCTCGGGTAGCAATAACCCGCGTTCTACCGGACCGATACCAAGACACGGTGTTGCTGTGTGGCCAAGGAAGTCCTGCCAGCCGGCGATCTCCTGCGTTCTGATACCAACGTGAGCAAGTTCGTCGCGCAGGCGCTCCCGTCGCCCGGGGGATTCCGCCAGAAACAGGATTCGTTGACCGGGGGTATCGAGAAATTCAGCCAAGGCCGCGGCGGGCTGCGGGTTGCGCGGTTGTAGGCGAAGATCGGGTAAGGTGGCCACGGGTGCGTTGGGTCCACGTCCGCTTTTGTCGACCGGGTCGGCTTGTAGATAGACGCGGGCGTAGCGGGCGAGGGGGTTGTTGACCTCGGCTGGGGAAAGAAAGAGCTGCTCGGGCGCAAGCAAGGGGTGTTCCCGGTCATGTCGGCGTTGTTCGTAACGCTCATCGATGTCGTCGTGAAATGCCCGGGCCGCGGCGGCGACGTCAGCGACCAGAAAAAAACGCATTTTTTCAGGTAGATAGTCAAACAATGTCGCCATCCCATCGAAGAAAAGGGGGAGATAGTATTCGATTCCCGCCGGTGCCCGTCCGGCGCTGACTTCCCGGTAAATCGGACTGGCCTGAGGATCGCCTTCGAAGGTGCTGCGAAACCGATTGCGAAATCCTTTGATCCCGTCGGCGGTGAGCGGAAACTCGTGTGCCGGCAGCAATTGCACTCGCTCGACTTGTTCGATGGAGCGCTGCGTCTCGGGATCGAATACTCGAATCGAGTCGACCTCGTCGTCGAGCAGATCGATCCGGTAAGGCTGCGGACTTCCGTTTGGGAATAGATCGATGATACCGCCGCGTAGGGTAAATTCACCGTGTGCCATGACCTGGGAGACATGGACGTAACCGGCAGCTTCTAAACGGTGGCGCAAACCGTCGAAATCGAGTGGGTCGCCTTGGGCGAGGACCAAGCTATGGGCATGCAAATATTCCGGTGGTGCGAGCCGGTGCATGAGTGTGATAATCGGTAAGACCAGGGCCCCGTGCGGCGATGTGGCCAAGCGATGCAGTGTGGCCAAGCGAGCCGAGACAATGTCCTCGAGCGGTGAAAAAACATCGTAAGGCAGTGTTTCCCAGTCGGGTAGGGCGAGGATCGATGCGGATGGGTCCGCTACGAAAAACCGCAATTCGGCCAACATCCGGTCGGCGCTGGTGTTGTCGGGAACGACGATGACGTTGTAAGCCTCCTGCTGGTCGATCGCCTCCGCGATGGCAAGACTGATGGCGCTGCCGTCGGTCTGACCCCACACCAGCGGTTGCGGTTTGTGCGGTAGGCTCAGGTTCAGCAAATTGGCGCGTTGCGCGTGTGTTGGCATGGTACTTAAGTGACTCGCTAGACTGACATGAGATCGGGATGATGACCGATTGATCCGACGTTTCTATTTTATAGTGATCGCGACACCGATGCAGCAACGCCTTTGCACGGGTCGTAAGCGCAGCGAGGGTGGCTAGTCGGGTTGAGTCTCTCAATCATTTCATCAGTGCTTGCCTCCCCTGTCCCATAGGGATCAAAGGGGTGCAGCAGAGTTCTCTGCAAAAGCTTGCGCAGCAATGAATACTATCCCGTTTCGGTCGGTAACCAGCGTAACAATGCCCACGGTGCCTCGATGTCACCGTGGGCGCCCCATTGGCTTGGATCTTGGCCTGCGTCGATGTAGCCGTAGCGGGCGATCAACGTGGTCATACCGGCGGCAACGCCGGCTTGAATGTCGCGTTCCGCATCCCCGAGGTAGAGGGATTGGTGCTGATGGCAGCGTGCAAGGTTGCAGGCATAACGTAGCGGCGCGGGATCCGGTTTGCGTTGCGGCAACGTGTCGCCGCTGACCACGGCGGCGGCCCGTTCGGTCAAACCGAGTTCAGCTAGCAATGGCTCGGTCAGCCATGCGGGTTTGTTGGTGACGATGCCCCAAGGAATGGCAAGATCTTCGAGTACCTCAAGAACCTCGGCCATGCCGGTGAATAAGCGGGTCGAGCAACAAATATGCGTACGATAGCGGTTCAGGAAGAGGGTTTTCAGGGCGTCACGCCGTAGCCCGGCCACCCCGGGGAACGCGATATCGACCAATGCGTCGCTGCCGTGGGAGATGAGATTGCGGACTAAAGGGTATTCCAACGGTGCTAACCCGAGGCTGTCTCTTACCCAATTTAGCGCGGCGATGATGTCCGGCGCTGTGTCGACCAAGGTGCCATCGAGGTCAAAAAACACGGCTGTAATCGGCGAACCGGTGAAAGTGTTCATGATCGTTTGCCAATGGTTCGAGGATCGTTAGTGCTCGCAGTGGTTGCGCGGGAATAGTACCATCCGGGAAATGCAGCGCGTAGACCAGCCGACGCGGCTGCAGACGGGCCAACTTACGGTAACGGCTCGCGGGATATGGCCGGTGAAGGGGTTTTGTTCGGCGGCATAGCCTGGTAGAGATGGTGTGTTGCAGAAAGTCATCGGGGAAGCAATCGTGAGAAATCAACTTTTCACCACCCCAAAAGTGGAAATACCGGTCAGCCTTTGGGAGTCTCCGGAAGGTCGGGTGGAAAGTTCGGTTTTTGTCGAGTGCTGCGATGAGAACGGCATTGCGATTGAGCAACCGAGTGATCTGTGCAACGATCGGGATTTTTTGGTGGTACGCTGTACCGGGAAAGGGGAGGTGCGGTTCTACAACAAGCGGTCATTGGTGCGAATCGACGACATAAAGTCCTCGATAGCGCTTTGCCTGGAGGAGGATGACACGGAACTGTCAACGCGCTTGTTCTTGCTGGATGGGTCGTTGCTCGACGGCGTGATTCAGGAGGTTCTGTCGGCTGAGCGGCAACGCTTAGACAATGACACCTTAGACGATGATATCAATGCGTTCGGGCGGCCGTTCTTACGCCTCTATCCGTTGACGCACGAAGTCAACACGCTGGCCGAGGATCCTGACATGCGCCCCGTTTGTTTGGTCAACAAGGCTTGTATCGTACGGATTTCCCCGCTTTCAGACTAGCCGTTGGCAGGAGGGTTGGGTTCCCATGGGTTGGTTGGACGAATATCGCGCGAACCGGCTGGTTGAACGCTTGCTGAGCATGGATGGCGACGATGACGGCCGTGCTCAGCAACTCGTCATAAAACTGAAACCGGTCGCAACCACGGCGGTCCCTGAGATCATGCAGGGATTGTCCAATCCGTCGTCGAGTCAACGCGCGTTTCTTTTGTCGGTACTTGGTTGGCTGTTGAACAACGATTCGTTACCGGGTTTTTTCGCCGGGTTGCGCGACCGCAATCCAAAAGTGGTCGCGGCAACGGTGGAGGTGTTGAAAGCTAGCACTCGTTTCGATCCGAACAAACTGGTGGATTTGTTCGAGGATCTGGAAGTCTCCAAGCCGGCTTTGCTCGATGTCCTGTTTCACCATCGGCAACAGTTGGATAGCCATCATCTGTTGCGCTCGGGTTTACGTTTCCAACCGAACAACCGTGCCATGGTTTTTCGTTTGCTCGAGGCTCAGGCTGATCCGATCCTAATTCCGGAACTGGTCAATCGCTTGTCGGCTCGGCAACCGGAGATTCGGCGTATCCTGGTTAAAACCCTGGCGGCTTATCAAAGTGCCGAAGTGATGCCGCATTTGCAGCGCATGCTCAATGATCCGGATAAGAACGTTCGCAAGGAGGCGCTCAAGGGTCTGGTCATGGCGAACGCACCGCTCGATGTCGAGCCGCTGTGTGAGTTGCTCAAAGACAATGACTTGTCGATCCAAAGTCAAGCGATCGATGCGTTAGTGCAATTGAACGATCCCCGCACCCTGGAGCACCTACTTGGCGTGCTGGAAGACGAGCAGGAATACGTGCGGCGGGCGGCGGTGGAGGTATTGAACGCCATTGCCGATATCGATGCCATCAAAGACCTGTTGATCGCAATCAAGGATAAGGATTGGTGGGTGCGGGAGCGGGCGGCCGATGCCCTGATCAAGATCGGTGGCCCCAAGGTCGTTGACGCCATGCTCGAGCTGATCCAAGACGATGACCAATTCGTGCGCCGCACGGCGATCGAAGTGATCAATGCCCACCGGGACGAGCGTGCCTACGAGTACTTGCTCAGAGCGATGCGTGACCCGGATTGGTGGGTGCGCGAGCGCGCCATGGATGCCATCGGTAGTTTGCGTGACGAGCGAGCGGTGCCCCATCTTCTGGAAATGCTGGACAGCGATCCCGCCAGCCGTCCGATCGTCATTCGTACGTTGGCCAGTATCGGTAGTCCGCGGGCATTACCGCACCTGGTGCGCCGTTTGGAAGATAGTGAAACCACCGTAAAGCGGGAGGTCTTGCTCGGGTTACCGAAACTGGTCGACGAACGATCGGCGGCTGCGATAAAGCGTGCGATTCGAGGGCGTACCTCGCAATCCAGCCAATCGGTAAGGGAGTGGGCCGCTCAGGCCATTGCGGAGATCGACGCAAGTATCTCGGCGGCATCGACCGGCTCGATCGCCGAGAACGGCAGTCCAGTGCCGCCGCATCCGGGCGTGGTCGAATCCGATGTGCGCATCAATCCGGCGACGTTGGATGTCGGCGATGTTCTGGCGAATCGCTATCGAGTGCTACGCCGAATAGGCAAGGGTGCCTTCGGTACCGTCGTTCTGGTCGAGGACAAAGATGTGGGTGAGCAGATCGTGTTGAAGTTCATCAACCCGCAATTTGCCGAAGATGAAACCGCGGTCAAACGCTTTATCCATGAGTTGCGCTATACCCGTCGGATTACGCACCCGAATGTGGTGCGAATCTACGATTTGGTCCGCATTGGTGGTTCGGCGGCCATCTCGATGGAATACCTGGAAGGCCATTCGTTGCAAGAAGAGATGCGCCAGCGGAAACCGTTACCGTTACCCCGAGCCCTGAACATCGTGCGGCAAGTTGCCAGTGGCATGGCCGGTGCCCATCAGCTCGAGATTATTCACCGCGACTTGAAACCGGCGAATATCCTCATTGCGGACGGGGATGAGGTCAAGGTGGTTGATTTCGGTATTGCGGCCATGGTCGGTGGTGGGGCCGAAACGCAATTGACCAAGACCGGTCTTCTTGTCGGAACACCGGTCTACATGGCACCGGAGCAAATCATGGGGCGAACCCTCGATTCGCGTGCTGATATATACAGTCTCGGGATCATCATGTACGAAGTTTTATCGGGGCGTCCGCCTTACCGGGGCGACGATCACATGGCGTTGATCTATCATCACCTCAACGGTGATGCGAAACCGTTACTCGAAGTGAATCCCGATGTCGGGTCGACGCTTTCGGCGGTGGTACACAAAGCCATGGCGGTATCACCGGACGATCGTTATCAATCGATGGCGGAGCTCGGTGAACGCCTCGATGTACTGATGGCTTGAGGTTGGAGATAGCATGGCGCGAATCGACGCTTTCTTGAAATTGGCGCGAGATCAAGGCTGTTCAGACGTACACTTGGCGGTCGGTGTGCCACCGATGTTGCGCATCAACGGTGATCTAAAGCCGATCAAGTTCCGCGATTTGGGTGATACGGAAATGGAGATGTACCTGGGCGAGATACTGACGCCGAAACAAGCAAAGGCGTTTGCCGAAGGGGAAGACATCGATTTCTCGTATGTGGCCGAGAATGTCGGTCGTTTTCGTGTCAACCTGTTTCGCAAACTCTCTGGTATCGGTGCGGCGTTTCGCTATGTGCCGAACGAAGTTCCGCGGTTGGCGGACTTGGGCTTGCCCGACGTCGTCAATCGCCTCACCCAGTTTCGGCAGGGCTTGGTGCTGGTGACAGGCTCCACCGGGACAGGCAAATCGACGACATTGGCAGCCATGATCAATGCGATCAACCAGGCCGATGCGGTGAATATCATTACGCTGGAGGACCCGATCGAGTTTCTGCATGTCAGTGACCGGGCCCAAATTGTGCAACGCGAAGTGGGTACGCATGTGCCCAGTTTCAGCGCTGGTCTACGCGCAGCGTTAAGAGAAGATCCGGATGTCATCTTAGTCGGTGAATTGCGTGATGGCGAGACCATTCGTATGGCGATGACTGCCGCCGAGACCGGGCATCTCGTGTTTGGTACCCTGCATACCACGACGGCGGCAAAAAGCGTCGATCGGATTCTCGACGCGATACCGCCGGTTTTGCGCAACCAGGGGAAAATTTTTCTGGCGCAGAACCTTCACGCGGTGTTGACGCAAACCTTGGTCAAGACGGCCGACGGCCGACGCCGCAAAGCGATTATGGAAATCATGCTGATGAATAATGCCATTGCACGTTATATTAAGACCGATAAAACCTTTCAGATCCCAAACCAGATCCAAACGAGCCGTGCGGTGGGTATGCAGCTTCTGGATCAGGCGCTGTTGGAAGCGGTGCAGCGCAACGAAGTCGATCTGGACGATGCCTTTATCCATGCCAACGACAAACGTCCGTTTCAACGTTACGTCGCGGACGGGGCACTGCTACCGCAAATGGGGTTGCCGTGATTCTGATCCGAGCATGAATGGTCTCGAACGTTCTCGGTGTGGTGCCATTAGCGTAACCCGTGACCCGCAAGATGCGACAGATTAATTGTTGCGAAAATTTTTGCAGAACGTATGAACCGATTGATACTTTCGGGGAAATGGCTGTCGCTACCCTCTGATGAGTTAACAGGGATTGAACATGGGCGCTATCATCAATTATCTCAACGAAACGATCGAGCAGCAAGGGTCGGATTTACACGTCATTGCCGGTCAAGTCGCGCGAATTCGGCGCCACGGCCTACTCGAGGTCATCCCGAGCGCTCGGCTCGGCCGAGATGATGTGGAAGCCGAGCTCGAAGAAATTATGACACCCGCCGCGCAGGCGTTGTTCATGGAAAATAACAGCGTTGATTTTGCCTATGAGCTGGGCTCGCAGGCTCGGTTTCGGGTCAATGTGTTCCGCCAGGCGGGTGGACTCGGTGCGGTCTTTCGGATCATTCCGACCAAGGCGGTCACATTGGCCGAACTCAAAATGCCGCGAGTTCTTCAGGATTTTTGTGAGTATCGGCGAGGACTCATTCTGGTGACGGGTAAAACCGGCTCCGGCAAGTCGACTACTTTGGCAGCGCTGATCAATCGAATCAATGAAACTCAGCACAGTCATATTATCACCATTGAAGACCCCATTGAGTTCGTACATGCGAAAAAAACTTGCTTGTTGAGTCAGCGTGAAGTGGGTGTCCATACGCCGAGTTTTGCCGCGGCGTTGCGTTCTGCGCTGCGGGAGGATCCAGATGTCATATTGGTTGGTGAACTACGCGATCCAGAAACAATCGGTCTTGCGGTGACGGCGGCTGAAATGGGGATCTTGGTTTTTGGAACATTGCATACAGGTAGCGCTGTCGGTGCGATTGATCGCATGGTTAACTCGTTTCCCGAAGAAAAACAAACCCCAGCGCGTGGCATGTTATCGACATCGTTGCGTGCGGTGATTGCCCAGCAACTCGTGCGAAGGCGCGGTGGGGCCGGGCGTGTTGCCGCCGTGGAGATAATGGCCAATACTCCGGCGGTGTCTCATATTATCCGTGAAGGGCGAACAGAACAACTCAAGAATGCCATCCAGAGTGGGGGTGTAGTGGGAATGCAGTCTATGGACAGCGCCTTGCACATCCTCCTCGACCAAGGCGAAATCGAGGCAGAGGAAGCCTACCGTGCCAGCACGGCAAAATGGCAGTTTGCGGAATTCCTCGGGCTCGATGAAGCGGACGAGGACGAGGATGATCTTGACAGCGTAGGTTAGGCTAACGGGTAAGGAAACCGGGTTCCGCGCTACGTCAAATGGGTCGCGCAAGCTCGAGTGCTCCACCGGCGAGCCTGGCAGGGTATACAAGGGCTCACTCCGCTTCGTGCGGTGGTCGTGAATCACGACAAGATACACACGGATACGCATCACCGACCATTTGGCGCCTGCGACTGGCCCGAACATCATCGGGAAACACCCTCGGTTTAAGCACTCCTCCCGAGCCACCG
>CAZWQC010000057.1:0-10924 GCA_964635785.1 uncultured Ectothiorhodospiraceae bacterium | reverse complement strand
AACCCCCGACCCTCGCCTTGTAAGGGCGACGCTCTACCAACTGAGCTAAGCACCCTACGACTCGGCTAGTTTACCGCATCCTTCAGCGCTTTGCCAGGCTTAAATGCCGGAACATTCGACGCAGCAATCTTAATTTGTTCTCCGGTCCTTGGGTTGCGACCTTCTCGTTCTTCCCGACGACGCACCAAAAACGTCCCAAAGCCAACGATAGTCACTTGTTCCCCTTCAGCAAGCGCATCCGTTACAGCATCAAAAATCCCGTCTACTGCGCGGGCCGCCGTAGCTTTCGGCAGATCGGCAGATTGAGCCACTGTTTCGATAAGCTCTGACTTGTTCATTTGCTATTGTTCCTCGGACTTACAAAATAGCCACAGTTCTGCCCAACACGCCCGGACGATGATACGCGATGAAGCCGGTTCTCGCAACCAACGTAGCGCGTACATTCCGTTTACGCTCGGTCCACTAGTTTTCCACAGCTGCAAAAACCCCGGCGCGCAAAACGACGCTATTTGGTTTTATACCAACAGCGTCACAAAGATGTCAAACAAAATTTAGCACAAACCCCGCGCCGTCCTGCGAAGAACGAACATCGACACGCAACCGTTTGCCGACATACCGGCGACGACGTGCCCACACAAACCCGGAACACCGATAAGTCAGACACGTTCAACGCAAGCCGAGGAGTATACACGACAGCCATGAGAAAAAAAGTTACCACTCCCCCTTTTTCGCCACGATCTGATCGATCGAGCCGATCCGTCAATTTAACCCAATCGCACTCAAACTCGCTATCGCCTGACCAAACCAAACCCTCAACCACAGCTCGTCCATTAAGACCGGATCCATCTCAGGCAACACAGCCTCGCCTTCCTTGGTCTGCGTTTCGTCGATCTCAGTAAAAAGCAACCTGCAATGGCGGTCTTTCGCTAACTAATGCGGTCGAACATTGCTCCCCGGAGCGTCGCTTTCGCTCGTCTCAGGGGCCACATCAACCGTCAGTTCTGCCGCCTTACCGAGCTCAGCCCGCAACGGTTGCGGTCGGCCAGTGAGGGCGATTTCCCAGACCTCGTCGATCCAGCGTACCGGACGAATGTCGAGTTTGGCTTTGATATTCTTCGGTATCTCGGCCAAATCCTTCTCGTTTTCTCGCGGAATCACCACACACCGAATCCCACCTCGATGGGCGGCCAACAGCTTCTCCTTCAAACCGCCGATCGGCAACACTTCGCCGCGCAGTGTGATTTCACCGGTCAACGCGACATCCGCGCGTATCGGAATGCCGGTCAAGGCAGATACCAACGAGGTACACATGCCTATGCCCGCGCTCGGTCCATCTTTGGGTGTCGCACCTTCCGGCACGTGGATATGAATATCTTGAGTTTCAAACACCTCCTTGCGCAAACCCAACACTTGCGAACGACTGCGCACAACGCTGCGGGCGGCATCGATCGATTCCTTCATTACTTCGCCCAGCTGCCCGGTCCGAATCACATCACCCTTGCCCGGCATCAATGCTGTCTCAATCGACAACAGCTCTCCACCCACCTCGGTCCAAGCAAGCCCGGTGGCTTGTCCCACTTGGTCGCTTTCTTCTGCCCGCCCGTAACGAAATCGCTTGACGCCGAGGAATTTGGTGACGTTCTTCGGTACAACCGTCGTGGTCTTCTCTTCCTCTTTCCCTAGGGCATGGGCCGTCACCACTTTCCGACACAGTTTTGCCAGTTCGCGCTCCAAGTTCCGCACGCCAGCCTCGCGCGTGTAGTGCCGGATGATCTCCGTAAGGCTCGCATCGCCAACCTTCAATTCATTCGGCCGCACCCCGTTGTGCTTTATCTGCTTCGGCAAAAGGTAGTTGCGGGCGATATTGAGCTTCTCATCCTCGGTGTAGCCGGGTATACGGATCACTTCCATCCGATCCAGCAACGGCGCCGGGATATTCATGGTATTGGCTGTTGCAACGAACATCACCTCCGACAGATCGAACTCGACCTCCAGGTAATGATCGGCGAACGTATTGTTTTGCTCCGGATCAAGCACCTCAAGCAGCGCCGACGCCGGATCACCTCGGAAATCCATCGACATCTTGTCAATTTCATCCAGTAAAAACAGCGGGTTACGAGCTTCCACCTTGGCTAGGTTTTGCACGATCTTACCCGGTAACGAGCCGATATAGGTCCGCCGGTGACCCCGTATTTCCGCCTCGTCACGAACCCCTCCCAACGACATACGGGTAAACTTCCGTCCCGTCGCCCGGGCAATCGACTGGCCCAACGAGGTCTTCCCAACACCGGGCGGCCCAACCAGACATAAAATGGGACCACGCAGCTGCTTCACCCGGTGTTGCACAGCCAAGTATTCGAGGATGCGTTCTTTCACTTTCTCCAAGCCGTAGTGGTCCTGCGCCAATATCTTTTCGGCTGCGGAAAGGTCTCGCTTGATCTTGCTGCGCTTACGCCATGGTACGTTGACGAGCCATTCGACGTAGTTACGCACCACGGTGGCTTCTGCCGACATCGGCGACATCATCCTGAGCTTGTTCAATTCCGAATCGGCTTTTTTGCGCGCTTCCTTGGGCATGCCCGAGCTCTCGATCTTTTGCTGTAACTCATCGAGTTCGTTCGGTGCATCTTCGAGCTCACCAATCTCCTTTTGGATCGCCTTCATTTGTTCGTTGAGGTAGTACTCGCGCTGAGTCTTCTCCATTTGTTGCTTGACACGCCCACGAATCTTTTTCTCGATTTGCATGACGTCCATCTCCCCCTCGATCAGTGCCAACAGAAGCTCGAGACGATCCGCAATTTCGGCAGCCTCGAGAATTTGCTGTTTGTGTTCGATCTTAAATGGCATGTGGGCGGCGATGGTATCGACCAAACGGACGGGATCATCGATACCCGATAGCGAGACAAGGATCTCCGGGGGAACCTTCTTATTCAATTTGACATATTGCTCGAACACGCTCATCACGGAGCGCACCAATACTTCGATTTCACGCCCTCTAGACGACGGCAAACGTGGCAACGATCGGACTTGGGCGGCAAAGAAATTCGGCGTTTCCGACAACGCCGTCACTTCCACGCGTTCCACACCTTCGACCAAAACCTTGATCGTGCCATCCGGCAGTTTTAGCAATTGCAAGATCGTCGATAGTGTCCCAATCTGGTGGATATCGGTATTCTCCGGATCATCGACCTCCGCACTTCGCTGAGCAACGAGCAAAATCTGCTTGTCTTCCATCATCGCTGCATCCAGCGCACGAATCGACTTTTCCCGACCCACGAACAACGGAATCACCATGTGGGGATAGACGACGACGTCCCGCAATGGCAGAACCGGCACGACCCCGATATCTTTGGCTTCGTTCGGATTTCGTCCAGGCTTATTCATGATTAGTCCTCAACTTATGGGGCGCTCAACCGTTATGGAAAACCGCAAAGCGCATAATCTAGGGGGCACGAGAGGCCTTGAGATGCTATTGCAACCATCGTGCAAGCAATGGGGAGTATCAGTCTGCCGATCACCTCTGAGCCGAGGTTTGGGCGATCGGAACAAATTCAAGCCGACGGGCTTTAACGAAAGACTCGGATAACGCCGATGAACAGACTTTCTCACGACGGCTTGACACCATCCTCTGCTGCCCGCCTTTACCGAAAAACGGCACAGCAGGGTTCAATGCCGAGTCAAATCCCGTGCCAGGCCGGTTCGAGTCCATTCATAAAGCCGATGCGAATCCACAAACCCGATTGTTGTCAGCCACCTGAACCCACCGGCAACACGAAAACCCGACATGGATGCCAACAACCCCTCAGCACCGTTGCGGTGCTTTGCATCGATTCGGTCCGCATCAACCTGACAACCGCGTAGCCTAGCGAGGCGTTCGCCACAACAGACGCTAGGCAAAGCGGCTAGTCGGATGCCGCCTTCTTGTACTCAGTGCCTTCATAAATCCAATAGGGCTTGGCATCACCCCGAAACACCGCTTCATCGACGACAACTTTCGTCACATTGGACACCGACGGCAGCTCGTACATCGTATCCAGAAACAGATGCTCCATGATGGTCCGCAAACCCCGTGCTCCGGTCTTGCGCTCCATCGCTTTCTCCGCGATGGCTTGCAAGGCCTCGGCACGAATCTCAAGATCGACCGCTTCCATCTCGAACAATTTTCGATACTGCTTCACAATCGCGTTCTTCGGCTCGGTCAAGATGCGTACCAACGCCTCCTTGTCGAGTTCGTCCAAGGTCGCAACCACCGGTAAGCGCCCAACGAATTCGGGGATCAACCCGTACTTGATCAAGTCTTCAGGCTCGACTTCGCGGAACATCTGACTGAGCGACCGTCCGTCCTCACGGCTTTTCACCGCTGCGTTAAAACCGATACCACTACGTTCCGTGCGTTCACGGATCACCTTCTCCAGCCCCGAGAAAGCACCTCCGACCACGAATAAAATGTCGCGCGTATCAACCTGGAGAAACTCTTGCTGCGGATGTTTACGTCCACCTTGCGGTGGTACCGATGCAATCGTGCCTTCGATCAATTTCAACAAGGCCTGCTGAACGCCCTCGCCCGAGACATCCCGGGTAATCGACGGGTTGTCGGATTTTCGGGAAATCTTGTCGATCTCATCGATGTAGACGATCCCGGTTTGAGCTTTTTCGACATCGTAATCACAGCTTTGCAGTAACTTCTGGATGATGTTCTCGACGTCCTCTCCAACGTATCCTGCTTCGGTCAAGGTTGTCGCATCGGCGATCGTAAATGGCACATTCAGCAAACGCGCGAGGGTCTCGGCAAGCAACGTTTTGCCCGACCCGGTCGGGCCGATCAGCAAGATATTGGTCTTACTGAGTTCAACGTCGTCCCTGCCTTTCCCCGCTTCCAATCGCTTGTAGTGGTTATAGACGGCGACCGCCAAGGTCTTTTTCGCAACCTCCTGGCCAATCACGTACTCGTCTAGTATCCCCTTGATTTCACGCGGCTTTGGCAGTTTACTACTGGCCGCATTGGTCTGCTCCTGAATCTCTTCACGAATGATGTCGTTGCACAATTCCACACATTCGTCACAGATAAAAACAGATGGACCAGCGATCAATTTCCGAACTTCATGCTGGCTTTTCCCACAAAATGAACAGTACAACAATTTATTGCTTTCGTGATCTCGCGATGTATCGTCGCCCATTGGAAATCAGACCTCCACAAGCCGTCGGCACAGCCATCATGCCGCTTTCGTTCGGAATAGGCAAGACGCGCCTAACGAACTGATTAACAAACAAACACGATACTTGCAGCGAGACGCGGCAAAACCACGCCAACAAAAATGCAAGCACCCCAAACCATTCTGCTGTGACCGCTGCCGCGCCTCATTATTCCCGGTGCCGTAAAATTCCGTCGACCAGACCGTACTCCACACATTCTTGCGGCCCCATGAATCGATCCCGCTCCGTATCGTCCTGGATTCGTTCAACGCTCTGCCCCGTGTGATGCGACAGTATCACATTCAGTTGCTCGCGGATTTTCAGAATCTCACGGGCATGGATATCGATATCGCTTGCCTGCCCCTGAAAACCGCCTAAGGGCTGATGAACCATCACCCGCGAGTGCGGTAAGCAATACCGCTTCTCCGCTGCACCACCCGCCAGCAACAACGCACCCATACTGGCCGACTGACCGATACAAAGTGTCGACACATCCGGCTTGACGAACTGCATGGTATCGTATATCGCCAAGCCCGAGGTCACCGAACCCCCTGGTGAATTGATGTACAGGCTAATATCCTTGTCCGGATTCTCGGATTCGAGAAACAATAATTGTGCCACGACCACATTAGCCATGTAGTCTTCAATGGGCCCAACCACGAAAACGACCCGCTCTTTCAACAAGCGCGAGTAAATATCGTACGCACGCTCCCCACGAGCGGTCTGCTCGACCACCATCGGCACCAAGTTCAAGCCTTGCGGACCCGGCGAACCTTGCCAAACTTCCCGATCTTTCGTCATCACATCATGCCTCTTTTCGACCACCCCAAACATCGGAGTAGGTCAAGGGTTGTGGATCGAGCTGAACTTGTGTTTGCAACCATTCCACACATTGCAACTCGAGTACTTGAGCGACCACCTTCTGGCGAAACGTCTCGTCTTGCTCCAGCTTGGCATGCAAGGCCCGCGGATCATCGAAGTCTTGTGAGTGCGCATCGATCCATTCATGCATTTTGTCCGGATCCAAAGTCATTTGTTGCTGGCGCACGATCTCACTCATAATCAAGTTCACCGCAACAGACCGCCGAGCGAGTTCCGTGCACTGATCAAGAGAGTCGATGCGCCAATCGCCACGGGTATACTCTTCGTAAAGTTGTTGATACAGGCGGCGCTGTTCTTGCTTGACCAACGTCTCCGGCAGAACGACATCGACTGTTGACACCAGAGCATCCAGCAATGCCGAGCGAAAACGGCTTGCCGCCGCCTTCTCCAGATAAAAGCTCAAACTGGCCGTCACGCCCGCGCGAAACGCCGTACTGTCCTCGGCTTTGTAGAGTTTGAGGAACTCGTCATCGATATCCGGTAGGATTCGCTGCTCGATCTCGGTCACTTGCGCCATTACCGCTGCGTCCCCCTCGCCTTCCGCAACACGTTCAGCCGGTTGATCGAATTCAATTCGATCGCCGCGCCTGACACCAACCAGCCGCGAAGCCAAGGCAGCAAGCCTCACGACCTGATTGCGAGGATGCTGTCCGACGATAACGTGAAGATCTTCCGCGAGCAGCTCCTCTTGCTCCGCCGTGCCATCCCGCTTCACGGCATTGAGGGTCACGCGATCCCCTTCCTCGGCCGCACCTTCCCGCGGCAAGAAGGTTGCGTGCGACCCCCGAATCAACTCCACAAACACATCGACGTCACTTTCTCCGATGCTGGGCTGTGGATAGGCCACCTTCAAGGTGCGGAAATCCGGCAGCGAGATCTGCGGATACACCTCGAAAGACGCCTCGAAAACCAGATCCTTGCCGGCAGTCAGAGACTTGAAATCAACCTCCGGGGTAGCCACAGGCTCCAACGATTGTTCCTGCAATGTTTCAGTCAAACTCGACTGGAGCGTTTCCATCACGACTTCATTGCGAACGCTGTCGCCGTAACGCTGCGTTAGTACTCGTAGCGGTGCCTTCCCCGGGCGAAAACCGTCGATTTTCGCCGTTTTGCCAATGCGCTTCAAGCGCTTTTCGACCTCGCTCTCGATGCGTTGCGCTGGCACCTCCACTTTGAGTTTGCGCTTGAGCTGACCCATGACTTCCAAAGAGACCTGCATTATTGAATCCACCTCAACCAATTGCAAATGGCACCCGAAGCCGCGCAAACCTAGATCATACGCGAACCGATGCAATGGGCGCCCCACCAAAACGGAGTGGTTACAAAACGAAACACTAATACCGAAGGGATATTGCAGAAACGAACAGAACCGATCAGGACATACCGAACACGAGGACTACCTTGAGTATTTCGCTAGGTTAAACGGATCCGCTCAAAGATCGCGAGCATTGATAGCGGGATAGTGCGACAGCACCATCTCGATAATTTCAGTTTCAGCGAAAATAGCCGGACCCGCCTTCCCAGCTCGTCTTCACACAAAGGCCGCATTCCACAGCGTTGAGATCGCGGTGACGCTCGCTAAATTGCAAACCTGCAATGGTGGGCCGTGAAGGAATCGAACCTTCAACCAATGGATTAAGAGTCCACTGCTCTACCAATTGAGCTAACGGCCCATGCGGACCTTTCGACCGAGGCCGATTAAGAGGCCGATTAAACTGGGGTGAGCGATGGGACTTGAACCCACGACCACCGGAGCCACAATCCGGGGCTCTACCAACTGAGCTACGCCCACCAACGAAAAAACCAACACCAACAGCCTTTCAACATTTGCTATCGCACCAATGGCGCGCCCGGCAGGACTCGAACCTGCGACCATCGGTTTAGAAGACCGATGCTCTATCCAGCTGAGCTACAGGCGCAGAACCCTGTTCTCACCCAGCAAGTCGCGGTACCTCGCGCGCTAGCTCCGCACGCTACAAACGGGTCCCCAATCTCCCCCGCTTTCAACGGCATTTGGTCGGGGTAGAGGGATTCGAACCCCCGACATCCTGCTCCCAAAGCAGGCGCGCTACCAGACTGCGCTATACCCCGCAATTCCATCTTGCTGCTACGAATGGTGTAGAGTATAGGCTACTTGCTTGCCGGTCAACCCATCCCGCCATAAAGATCATGCGTTATTGCCGACTATCGTCCGTTACCCAAGGATCTTGCGATGCTAGAACAATCGTTACGGTCTCCCCTTGCAGGACAGGACAACGATCGGCGATGCTTGCGCAAGACCCAATCAACAACCGGACCCGCATAGCTCCAGCAAGCCGAGCTCAGCGATGACAACGAGGTGCCGACATGCCTTTCCACGGCGTGCTTCCCCGGCGCAGGCGCATTTTTGCTGCTGCCACCCCAATTGCCGATATTGCAGTCAACGACGCCGCCGCGTGGCGGCTTAATCCCGAACACCGCTGGATCTATAACAAACTCGACCTGACCTTAAAGCAAAACCTCCTCGCTGCACCAACCGGCGTCGACCCGCGTGAGTTCGGCATCCCCGGCAGCGACCTGGTTTTTGTCCGCCCAATGCTGAACCTACACGGTATGGGCCGCGGCGCACAAGCCGTTCGAGCAGATGCTGTTCCGGCCTGGCCCGGTTACCTGTGGTCACGCTATCTCAGCGGCGAGCAAAGTAGCAGCGATTGCCTGGTTCAGCATGGCAGGCCCTTGTGGTTCGCTCATACCATTGCCGGCGAACGGTGCCAACAAGGACCGCCAGCGGCCTGGCATATCGGCGTCGATCGTAGCGCCAACGAACAATTGCTGCGCGGCTTTATTCCCGAGCATCTGCCAAACTATACCGGGCTGTGCAATTTCGAGATTATCGACGGCATCATCATTGAGGCGCATTTGCGCGGGTCCAACGGCTTTTTCGATTTCTATGGAACCTCGTTCATCCCGGCATGGGTGGCTTTGGTGGACGAGAATCGCTGGCTCGCTCCACCCCCACCGCCGGGCGGTCATGTGCTGTCACTGTTCGCCGACAACCCAGAGGAGATTGTTACGATACCATCGGATGCAAGCGGTCTTTTCACCGGGGATGTTCGTCTCGAGTGGGATCTGCAAGCCGATGGTCGTCCGCATGCCAACCGCATCGCCATTATCCGTGCCGGCGACCTCGCTCGCGGCCAAGCGGCCAGAGACGAGCTCAAGCAAATGCTTCGAATCGATCACGCGGCGGATGCGCCATGACGACATTGAACCATCAGTTTCCTTTCGATCCAAGTTACGGCTACACCTTGGACGGATTACTAGGGATATTGGCACCACCAACGCCGGCCGATTTTGCGGGGTTTTGGCTTGCCCGGCAAGAGAAAACCCGGCATCTCGATCCGTTTCCAGAACTCTACCAGAGCCCGCTTCTCGACCCGACATTACGGGTGTTCGAACTGGTCTACCGTTCCACCGATGGCCTGCGTATTCGCGGTTGGTTGCTTGCCCCTTGGCAGGGCCCGGTCCAACGCGCGCTCATTCTTGGCCATGGCTATGGTGGCATCGATCGACCGCAGATCTCGCCGCGGCTGCCGGAAACGGTTTATGTGGTACCGTGTTTTCGCGGGCTTGGATTAAGCCAACAGCCACCGATCTCGAATAATCCCGCCTGGCATGTGTTGCACGACATCGATAAACGTGATCGCTATATCATTGGCGGCTGTGTCGACGATCTTTGGATGGCGGTGTCCAGTGTTTTGCAGCTTTACCCCGAGGTGAGCGGCCATGTCGCTTACTTGGGTATCAGTTTCGGTGGAGGCATCGGGACCCTGGCCATGCCCTGGGAAACCCGTGTGGCACGCTGGCATCTCAATGTGCCATCGTTCGGGCAGCAACCGTTGCGCCTGAGTTTGCCGTCCATCGGCAGTGCTGCGTCGGTGCAGAAGTTCCAACAAGACCATCGCGATCTCGATCTCCATGACATTCTGCGATATTTCGATGCGGCAACCGCGGCGACATTCATGACACGACCAGTTCACGTCGCCGCGGCACGGTTTGATCCTGCCGTCGCCCCCCCTGGCCAATTCGCAATTTACAATGCACTCGCCGGGATCAAGCGATTGTTCGTTCTGACCGCCGGGCATTTCGATTATCCTAATCGGCACCACGAGGAACTCGCCTTGCTCGATGAGTTAAAACAGTTCTTGCGACCGTTATGAACCGTGAATATCACCGCTGGTACAGTCCCCGACTCGACCGCGACATGGAACTATTGGTGTTTGGCCATGCCGGAGCCAAGGTTTTGGTCTTCCCGACCCGGGAAGGACGCTTCTACGAATACGAGGATATGCGCATCGTGCAGGCACTGTCGGGCAAAATCGCTGCTGGGCATTTGCAGCTGTATTGCGTTGACAATCTGGCGTGGGAAACGTTTTACTGCAACAGCTGCAAACCGCCCGAGCGGATCCGCCGCCACATTCACTACGAGGATTATCTCATCCTCGAAGTCCTCCCGATGATGCGCGAGAAGAACGACCATCCCTGCCTGATCACACACGGCTGTAGTCTCGGGGCGTTTTATGCCGTCAACTTCGCGTTTCGCCATCCGGAATTGGTCTGCAAGGTCGCCGCCTTCTCTGGCCGCTATGACCTGACATTAAACGTAGAATACTTTCACGACTTGTTCGAGGGTTATTACGACCAAACCATCTACCTCAACACCCCAAGCCACTTCATCCCGAAGCTGGAGAATCCCAAGACACTCGCCGCGCTACGCGCAATGGACATCGTCTTCGTGATCGGCCGCGAGGACCCGTTCGTCGCGAACAACTATGAACTCAGCCAAGCGTTGTGGGAAAAACGCATTCCC
>CAZWQC010000056.1:0-11236 GCA_964635785.1 uncultured Ectothiorhodospiraceae bacterium | reverse complement strand
TGGAGCCCGGTAGCGGTTTTGCCGGTCGTCCAGATAGCACTGGGCGGCAGGGCGTCTTCCAACAATTGCGCACCGAGGCGGCGCGCAATCCCGATCCGCTAAGGCGCTGGCTGAGACAGATTGTGACTGGAGGTCAAACCGTCGCACTCGGTAGTACCAGCCAGCGTATCAACGAAATCTACCAGTCGCGCATCGGTCCATTGTGCAAGCGCATGACCGAGGATCGTTATCCGTTTCGGCCGGGAGCACGCCAAGAGGTGAATTTACGTGATTTCGGTGAGATCTTCGGCGAGAAGGGTCTGCTCGACCGGTTTTTTGTCGACCACCTCGCGCCGTTTGTTGACACGTCCGGCAAAACCTGGCAATGGCGCAAAACCGCGCAAATCGAGCTGGGCTTGACCGATGACTCGCTGCGCCAGTTCCAGCGAGCCAGTAGCATCCGACAAGCCTTTTTCGCCGAGGGCGGAAAGGTGGTGAAACTTCGCTTCTCGTTGATTCCGCGGTCATTCGACCCGAGTGTGGCGCAGTTCGGACTCGACTTTGGCGGTCAGCATTTCGTTTTTGTCGGTAGCAAACTTGCACCGGCTGATGGCGAATGGCCTGGTCCTACGGTATCCGGTCTATTGACGTTGCGTGTCGCGACGAGTGCGGGGGAAAATCATGAAGTGCAACACACCGGCCAATGGGCGTTCTATCGGCTGGTCAATCCTGCCCGATTGGCCAATGGGCGTGATCGGTTCCCGGTTAGTTTTACCGTGACAGACCACACCGTTAACTTCGAATTGCGGACGTTTAGTGTGCTCACGCCCTTTGGGATGGACGACCTTGGCGAGTTCAGCTGTCCGGATACGTTGTAAGGATATCGAAATGAGCGCTCAGTCCCACCCTGTTGCCGGTTTTTTCGGCAAACTGCCGGCGCACGGGGACTTCGTTAGGCGGCAGTTGCCGACCGAGTGGGTCGAACGGTGGGACCGCTGGCTGCAGGGGGGACTCGTGGCGACACATGCGACACTGGGGAACGAGTGGCTTGAGTGCTACCTGAGCGCGCCCATTTGGCGCTTTCTGGTTTCCGAGCATATCATGGGGTCGGCGTGGCTCGGTGTGATCATGCCCAGCGTGGACCGAGTGGGTCGATACTTTCCTTTCACCGTTGCCACCGAGCTGCCACCGAAGGCCAATCCCTGGCAGTGGGCAGTGCATTCGCAAAACTGGCTCGACGAGGTGGAAGTAACGCTGTTGCAGGCGCTGGAGGATGATCTCCTCGATGCCGATACGCTGCAACAACGTCTGCTATCCCTGCCGTGGGACTGGCTCGATAGGGCAGATAACGACAGCGATGCACGGGCCATCACAAGCGGGGCAGGGGAGATCCATATACCGCTAGCCGATACCGAGTTAGTCGCCGGTCTACCAACCCTGGTCAATCACTTGTTACCGACGACCCTCGGCGCGTATTCCTTGTGGTGGACCGAAGGGTCGAGTCGGCTAGCGAGTTGTCTACGGATCTTTTCCGGGTTACCACCGGTCGAGCGGTTTTGGACGTTGCTGGACTGTGGCGATGCCGACGCCTGGAGTAAGCCAACGGTTAGCGAAGCGACCCTGGTCCCTTCGTGAGAACGGCGATGCGTCGCGCTTGAGCCTGACGAGGTCAGCGTCAACCGAGGAGACAATGTAATGGGCAATACGCCTCCCTACTTATTCAACTCGGCCGGCATCACCCATCGCGGCTGCGTCCGCGATGTCAATCAGGATGCGTTGTTGGCTCGCCCGGCTATCGGTCTGTGGTTGGTTGCCGATGGGGTGGGTGGCCACGAGCATGGCGAAAAAGCCAGTCGACTCTTGGTCGACACAGTCGCCAGCCTATCGCCGGATACGCCTGAATTCCCCGAGGCGGTGCGTCGTGCGATTTTGCGGGTCAACCACGAACTCGTGGACATGGCACATCGGGCCGGTCCCGATATCATCATTGGCAGCACCGTGGCGGTTTTGATCGCGCAAAACCATGAGTGTGTCTGTTTGTGGGCGGGGGATAGTCGTATTTATGGGCTAAGACACGCCGAACTCGCACGTCTTACCCGTGATCACAGCGAGGTCGAGGAAATGGTTGCCCTTGGTCAACTGAACCCGCTTGATTCGCTGCATCATCCAGACGCCAATATCCTCTCGCGTGCCGTCGGCCAAGACGAGACACTTGAACTTGATGCCTGCGTCTACGATTTGTTTGCTGGAGATCGCTTCATGCTGTGTACCGATGGGCTGACCAAGGAAGTGGATGATGCCGAGATCGCCGCAGTTTTGTCGCGGGGTGACTGTCAGCAGTCTTGTAACGAGCTTATCGAACTCGCGATGCAAAGAGGCTGCCACGACAACATCGCCGTTATTGTGGTCGATACGCGTCACAACCCCGGCAGCGATACCCAAGCAATACCATCGATACAGCAAACCCGGCGGCGAGTGTAGTACCCATGCCCGACCTTACGAATTGGCTGTGCGCGCTGGCGAGCGATTGATCTTTGTTAAAATGCTGGCAGTGCCCCAGCCGTCAGCAAGCCATCATTCGGGCAACGATTGGTGGTTACGCCAGCGCTCCGGTGGAACCTGTAGTATCCGGCTGTTATCGTAGGGTACCGGTAATCGTGCCTCGAAGGTGCGCAATGCACGTGGGAATTCGCTGTAAAGCCGTTGCACTACGGCTTGTGCACCCGGTTCGTAGAGGACGGATTCGTAGCTGACCGATGCGGTCAAGTCGGTGCGCAAATCCGGGCGAAAGTGCTGCCAGGCCAATTGCACAATCGTTGGCCGCTGACCATCGACGAAGACGATTTCCTCGCCATCCAACACCGCCTGATATTGCATCGAACGGATTGGCACGAACACCGGTTTGGTGCATTGGTCGCGCAAGCCCAACCGACGGCAGGTCGCATAGGTCGTGGCGGGCAGGCGACGCAGTTCGCGTTTGTGAACTTGACCTCGCCAAAGTGCCAATCGGATTTCATACATGTGCGCCACCCCTAACGAATGATTGTGCGCGTTGCCGTTGTATCGTTTCGAACTCACTGCTGCAACGAACCGACGATGAGTTGGTGTTTTAGCACAGATTGCTGTTTGCGATGAGCCAAACTCGGCGATTGACGGTCAACGCGGTACGGTAGTGGCTCGATCGCAGGCGTGGTAGAATCGACGTCTAGAAAGTTGATCTCGGTCTTTGTCGCGGCGGTGTGCGATCGGTGGCATGGCGTATTCGGTCCAAACGTTGTGAGAAGAGCGGGGCTCGCGCGATCGAAAATATCTGCGACGATGAACATTGATGTCTGCAAACGTTTTTGCAGAAACGTTGGTTGCGTCCCCCTGCCCGCAGGGAAGGGGACGCAAAGGCTTGTGAGGCGATTGATATCACGTCGGTGAAGTCGAGGATAGGTAAGATGGGTTGGGGTTGTCCATTCGATGCCGGCGGCGAGTGCCAACGCGTCGTGGGGAAGCATTGCGATCCGGGAATGCTCGGTTGTATCTTGTATGGCCGTGTGCAGTTTTCGGTGGCAGAGAAGAACTCGCCGCGGATTCAGCGGGAAGTGGTCCAGCGACATAGGCACACTGGTTCGTCGAACGCAGCGGGGCAGCAACGACCGACTGCGAACCGATTGGGTAGTGACTGATTCCGAGCAAGGGCTGCCGACCTTGTCCTTTTGGCGGCGATGCCGGAGTCGCACATCCTGACGCATGAAATCGGCAATCAGGGACAGCAGCGCGGTGCCGAGTCGAGCGTCGTGCTGCGAATCTGGTTCCGATCGGTTAGGCTGTAGCGGCTTGTTTACGCAACTGGCGGCGTGGTGCTCGTTGCTGTGGTTTGAGTGTGTGTTTTGGTCGCGCTCGAGCTGTGCAACGTGCCATCGATCATGTCGTGACTTTTTTATCAATCGAGAACTATTGTTATGGCCACAGATTTCATCGCACCTTCCATTCTTTCCGCGGATTTCGCTCGGCTTGGCGAGGAGGTCGATCATGTCCTTGCCGCCGGTGCCGATATCGTGCATTTCGACGTCATGGATAACCACTATGTCCCGAATCTCACGATCGGTCCGCTGGTCTGCGATGCGTTACGCAAACATGGTGTGACTGCTCCCATCGACGTGCATTTGATGATTTCCCCGGTCGATCGAATCGTGCCGGACTTTGCCAAGGCTGGAGCGACCTATATCACCTTCCATCCGGAAGCATCCGAGCACATCGATCGAACGCTTCAGCTGATCAAAGGCGAAGGCTGCAAGACCGGATTGGTCTTCAACCCGGCAACGCCACTGTCTTATCTTGACTACGTCATGGACAAACTGGACATGATTTTGCTCATGTCGGTCAATCCGGGGTTCGGTGGACAGAGTTTCATTTCGAGTGCATTGGACAAGTTGCGTCAAGTGCGCCAGCGGATCGACGACTCGGGTTTGGACATTCGCTTGGAAATCGATGGCGGCGTTAAAGTCGACAATATTGCCAAGATCAAAGCGGCGGGTGCCGATACCTTCGTCTCCGGTTCCGGGATTTTTGGCAAAGGCCGCAGCGAAGACCCGAATCGCTACAACACCATCATCGCACAAATGCGTGAAGCACTGGCGACGGTGACGAGGTAAGTCGTTATGAGCCTAGCGGTTCCGCGCATGGTGTTGATCGATCTCGATGGCACCTTGGCCGACAGCGTGCCCGACTTGGCCTATTGCGTCGATGCGATGATGCGCGCATTGGACTTGCCGGAACGAGGCGAGGCGGCTGTGCGTTTGTGGGTCGGTAACGGTGTCGAGCGACTCGTCAAGCGGGCGTTGACCGGTGCCATCGACGGAGAACCCGATCCGGGGGATTTTGCGCTTGCGCTGCGTGTGTTCAACGAGCTCTACCAGATCCAAAATGGCATACTGACGCGGCTATACCCGGGCGTTGTCACCGGCTTGGAGTCCTTGGCAAAACGGCAGATGACGCTTGGCTGTGTCACCAATAAGTCGAGCCGGTTTACCTTGCCGTTGATCGAAAAGCTTGGCATCGCCCATTATTTTAAGATCGTTGTCGCCGGCGATACCCTGCCGACAAGGAAACCTCACCCGGCGCCACTACTGTATGCAGCGAAAGAACTCGGTTGTCAACCGGAAGAAGCCCTGATGGTCGGTGACTCGCGTAGCGACGTGCTAGCCGCACGCGCGGCCGGTTTCCCGATCGTCTGCATGAGCTACGGATATAATCACGGCGAGGATATCCGCAGCATGGCACCCGACGCAGTCGTCGATTCACTTGTCGAAATCGATCGGTTACTGACCGCCGGTTCAGCCGGTAATCTGCTATGAACATGGACCAAGCGACGTTTGGACGCTTGGCTGCCTTGGGTTACAACCGCATTCCGTTGGTCCGTGAATTTTTGGCCGATCTCGACACACCGCTGAGTGCTTATCTCAAGCTCGCCGACGCACCCTACAGTTACTTGCTGGAATCGGTGCAAGGTGGTGAAAAATGGGGGCGGTATTCCATCATTGGCTTACCCTGTCGAACCGTCGTCAAGGTTTGGGGCCATCGAATCGAGGTGATCACGGACAAACAATTGCTGGAACAAGAGGAGGTTGCCGACCCATTGGCTTGGTTGATCCGCTTCCAGCAACGCTATCGGGTGCCGGAGTTGGGAGGGCTACCGCGGTTTACCGGTGGCTTGGTGGGTTATTTCGGCTATGACACGGTGCGCTACATGGAGCCCAAGCTCGGCTGGGTAAGCAAGCCCGATCCGCTTGGCACGCCGGATATTTTGCTGATGTTATCAGAAGAGGTCATGGTTTTCGATAACTTGAGCGGTCGGCTCTATTTGGTTGTGAACGCAGCCCCCGATGGATTCGAGCGAGGGAAGGAGCGCCTGGCGGCATTGGAGACGACATTGCGGGAGGCGACGCCGCCGTATCGGGCAATACACCATGGCCGAGCCGTAAACGAGGGCGATTTTATCTCGGATTTCAGTCATGCAGGTTACACCGATGCGGTCAAGCGGGCGCGGCAATACATTCACGCAGGCGACATCATGCAGGTTGTGCTGTCACAGCGAATGTCGATTCCGTACCAAGCACCGCCACTGCATTTGTATCGCGCATTACGCTGCCTCAATCCGTCGCCCTACATGTATTACTTGAATTTGGATAACCACCACGTCGTCGGTTCATCACCGGAAATTCTAGCACGCTTGGAAGATCAACACGTCACGGTACGGCCGATCGCCGGAACCCGAAAGCGCGGGGAAACCGAAGCGCACGATGCTGCGCTCGAACAAGAGTTGCTGGCAGACCCGAAAGAGCTTGCCGAGCACCTCATGTTGATCGATCTTGGCCGCAACGATGTCGGCCGGGTGAGTCGTGTCGGGACGGTGCGGGTAACCGATCGAATGGTGATCGAGCGGTATTCGCATGTCATGCATATTGTTTCCAATGTGGTGGGTGAGCTTCGCGTGGGTATGGATGCCATCGACGTGCTACGCGCGACTTTTCCTGCCGGAACCGTGAGCGGAGCGCCGAAAATCCGGGCCATGGAGATTATCGACGAGCTCGAGCCGAGCAAACGCGGGGTTTACTCGGGGGCTGTCGGCTATCTCGCCTGGAATGGAAATATGGACACCGCCATTGCCATTCGTACGGCGGTGATCAAGAACAATCGTCTAAATATTCAGGCTGGTGCCGGTATCGTTTATGACTCGGTGCCAGAAAACGAATGGCAGGAAACCTTGAATAAAGGCCGGGCAATTTTTCGCGCTGTGGCATTGGTGGAGGCGGGACTGCATGGCAGTGGGGAACATCATTGAAATACGTTGACTCTTTGTTTTGCGCCAAAAGCCTTTTCCGCCGAGTCCGGCCAGTATCACGGCAAACCGGATTCCCCTACCGAGACCATCCACATTGACGATCCCAAAGCAACATATTGATTGAGTGCTGGCATCCCCTTCCCCTGCGGGGCAGGAGGGGATGCAAGAACTGATGCAACGATGGATACTTAGCTGACTATTCTGCAAAACTTTAGCGACCACTGGTGCCGAGTCGAAATGCCCTTAATCCATCGAGTTGATGGAGCAAAACATCGACAAGCAATGCGTGTCATGAACGCTCCTGGCAATCAGGAAAACAGGTTCGCGTGGACGCTTGTTTTGCCGCAAGCCATTTGTCAAGCTGATTGCCAAATGCCTGTTTCTCGCTCGTTGTTAACGTCGCTGGACCACCGGTTTGAATACCACTACTGCGCAGCGTCTCCAAGAAATCCCGCATATTTAGCCTGGACTTGATATTCTCTTTCGTGAATAACTCACCACGAGGACTCAACGCTAAACATCCTTTGCTGATGACCTCATCGGCTAAAGGAATATCGCTTGTGATCACCAAGTCACCCGTCTCGCTGCGCCGGACGATTTCGCGATCAGCGACATCGATTCCCCGCGGCACTTGGATGTGATGAATAAATCGCGAGGGTGGCGTTGGGATGAACTGGTTAGCGACAAGCGTGACCGAGGTTTCGGTCCGTTTCGCTGCCCGAAACAGGATGGCTTTGATCGCGACTGGACAGGCGTCGGCATCGACCCAGACTTTCATTCGACTACTCCCGGAAATGGACGATGTTACATCTTGGCTGCACTCGTCACGCAGCTGGTCTATCGAATGTGATCGTCCGCAATAAATCAGCGAGTTGGGGCATCTCGCAGCGCTATTTCGACAGACCGCCCGACACAACCGTCCACTCGATAGGCTACACAGAGATCAACTTTGACAAAATCGTTGCAAACCACGCAACGAAGGCGAGTCATGCAGGTGACCGGCAATTGGCGCACTCCCGCCGGTGTCTAGGCTGCCAGCTCAGGCTCGTTGGTCGTTCTGTCGCTTTAACTCCGCCAAGATGTCACGCAAAATTTGTGCGCTTTCCTCCTCCAGGGTAAGGGCTTTTTCGGTCAACGCCACAGCGCGTTTATGATCGGCGAGAATCGTATCCTGGTTTTTCATAGCGACTTTCATTTGCTTGGCAGCGTTGCGGCTTGCCACTGCGACATAGCCAATGATGATGATGAAGAGGCCAAGCCAAAAAAACGTGCTCCCGTATTGCCACCAGGTCTGCCGATAGCGGTCGCGGAACTGTTCCTGCCAAGCTTTACCCGACAACCAACGTTGCGTGCTTACATCAAAGTATAGTGTATTCTTTTGAAGCCAATATGAATAACTTTGGGAAAATTTCTCACGAAAGTCTTCGGGTGTGTCAACCAGCTCGACTTCGACAAACCCAATGATCGATTGTTCGTCCTCGTAAAACGAGTTGGTTTCGATGGATGCATTGAGCATGCGAAGATTTCCGTCGAACGGGAACTGAGTGGTTTTGAAGCGGTACAAGCTATCTTCGATCTTTTCGAAAATTTCTGTCTGTGGATCGTTGCGTTGGAGTTCTTCCCATGCCGCGATCAAAGAGGCTTTGCTCGGTGGATTGGTGGCAGTCAACAACAGTGGGAACGATATCAATAAAAGCCCGATAGGGCACAGACGAATGATTGGATTGCGGTGCATTGGGCGCTCCTTGGATTGCAGATCGGATTCGGTGCAACTAGCTCGTCAGTACCTCGCGTAAGCGGCGCTTCGCGGGGTTACCGCCATAGTACAAAAGTGCGAGGTATAATTCAGCCGCGGCGAGTGCGTCGCAAAGGGCGTTGTGTGCGGGATATTGGGGTAGGCCGTAACGGCGGCGCAAGGCATGCAAACGCAAATCGCCGGGACGCAGGCTGTCCGCATAGTGTCTCAGACTGCGCCGTGCCAGAATCTGGGTGTCGATGGTTGGAACGAGTAGCGGTCCGCCGCAAAGTCGGCGGCTCGCCTGATCGAGGAAACCGTATTCGATGCGGGCATGGTGGGCAAGGAGAACGCGACCGCGCAAGCGTTCGAGAATCTGTCCCATGACATCGCCAATCGGCCATCCCGCGGCGGCGCAGTCGTCGGTAATACCATGTATCACTGCAGAGGTTTCGGGGATGGATTGGTTGGGTCGGACCAGATGATAGGTCGCAGAATCGAGTTGGATCGTCGTTCCAGTGACGATGACGGTGCCAACACTTAGGATTCGATCCTGTTTTGGGTTCAACCCGGTGGTTTCCAGATCGATGGCAACGAGTTCCGTGTTGTCGCAGGGGGTGCGCGGGGATGGGAAGGGTGCGGCAAAGTAACGTCGCAACGGTCCGGGCCCCAAACTTTTTAACAGGTTTTGACGTCGCCAGTCCCGCCAAGTATTGCCTAAACAATGCATCAGGAATCCTCTTAGCCAAAGCGACCGAGCTGATAGCGGTTGGCCAAGGTTTCTTGCATTGTTTGGATCAGTTTGAACGCGTCTTTCAGATGACTGCGTTCGAGACCGGATAAGGCCTTAGGTGGCAAGTAATTGTTGGGTTTTTTCCGAGTGGAAATCAATTGCACTTGATGACGTAGACGCAAGGTTGCGATGAACTCCAGCGCATCTTCAAGGCTTTCCGCCATGTCGGCCGACATCGTCTCACGAGCAGCGGATTGCTGCAAGCGAGCGCTGGTGTTGACGTCGGCGATACCGGAGGAAAGAGCATAGACACGAGCAATATCGGTAATCGGGACGACGCCACGGTGCTTTATATCCAAGCTGTCGTCATGTTTGCCATCGTGTACCAATACGAAGGTGCGGAAAAAGCCCAGCGGCGGACGATGTTGCAATGCGTTGGCTGCCATGTATGCAATAAATATACGATTTTTCCCGGCAAGCTGGAGTATTTCCTGTTGCAGTTCTTGATACAATGATGCTTCGCCGTGAACGACCCGTAGGTCGAAGAAGATCGAGGCGAGCATGAGTGCGGCGGGGTCAGGGGGTTCGATCCAGCGCTTGTAGTAGCCACGCCAAACCGAAAGGGATTGTCGCCACTTGGGATTGGTCGCCATGGCATCGCCCGGGCAGTAGTAAAACCCACAGCGATGCAGACCATCGCTGACGAAACGGGCCAGCGCCGTGAAATACTCGGCCTGTTCGGTGGAAGGTGGCGTGGCGAGCAACAACGCATTGTCTTGGTCGGAATGGGAGGTTTGCTCGCGGCGCCCTTGCGAGCCGCCGGCCAGCCAGGCATAGGCGATCGGTGGGACGCCAAGTTCGGCCTCGGCCATAGCGAGTAACCGCCGCGTCAGTGCATCGGTCAGCGAGGCAACCGCTTCGCCGATATGTTTGGCCGTGGCGCCCGCATTGACCAGTTGGACTTGTAAATCCGGTAAGCGGGCGGTAATCCGCACCAGTTCGTCGATGCTTTTGGCGCGGTACAAATCCATTGAAATATAAGCGGAATTGATGCTTTGCACACGCGCGATATCCGAACTCGAGAGCATCCCGATCGGTGTCTTGTCTTGCATGACAGGAAGGTGATGAACGTTCATTTGGGTCATCAACATCATGGCTTCGGCGAGCAATGTCGTGGGGGGAATGGTGACAACATCGCGGGTCATGATGCTGCTGACCGGTTCGTTGACGTGAAGGCCAATGGCAACGCAGCGGCGGCGTAAATCGCGATCCGTAATGATACCGGTCAAACCCTGCGCGTTGGTGATCAGCAGCGATGAAATGTCTTCCTCGCTCATGATTCGGGCAGCTTCGCGAATCGGGGTGTGGGCCTCAGTCGTGACGGGACGACGTTGTAACAGGCTGCCCACGGTAATCGTTAGGTCAGTCACGCCACGAGATTGATGCTGGCGTTGGTCGGCAAGTGCGGTCTTCAGCCGCGCCGTTAGCGAGTCACCAAAACGGCTGTCGAACGATGGATTGGCGCGGCGCAGATCAGCCAATCGTTCACACGGCATAACGTACAGCAGTGTGTCTTCGACGGCGACACCGGTCATGTCGGTCATGTTCAGCTGTTGTTCGCAGATTTCCGCCGACCAATCGCCTTCCCCGAGCTTTTCAAGCAGACTGCCTTTCCCGTCGCGGATTTCGATTGCGCCGGAACGGATGATATACAAAGCAGGGTGGTCGGCGTCTGGGGGCGGGAACGGGCTCGCACGGCGTAAGTAGCGGACCGTCAGTTGCCGTGGTAGTGCATCCAGCCGCTCGCTGTTAAGGTCGGCAAACAACGTGAGGCCGGCCAAGAAGTCGCGGATTTCGATCAGTTCGATGTCCATAGTGGTCTTAAAGTCCCCGTTGGCTAAGTAAGTAAACACAATGGCTGGTTCGGGTCGACTCACCGCGATGGGATCAAAGCCGT
>CAZWQC010000055.1:10382-11299 GCA_964635785.1 uncultured Ectothiorhodospiraceae bacterium | reverse complement strand
CGATCCGTAATCCTTGCGCACGCAAACTACCCGGTTCCAGTCCGCCATACACGAGCAGCAGGTTGGGCACGGCTTCCGCTGTCTCGTCTGCGGGAATATAAGGTGAGATGGCGACAACACCGCTAATTCTGGGGGTCTGGCTGGCATATTGAATGACCGCATCGCCCCCCATCGAGTGGCCCACAAGATAGAGTTGCCCGTTATACTCCGGTTGTCGGCGAAGCCATCGCGCAACCTGATCGAGGCTACCCATCAACTGTGCTAGCCGGACGTCCCGATCTTCCAAATCCCCGGGCATGGGCACCGAGTTCTTGCCATGCCCAGGGAAATCCAACCCGGCGACCAGAAAACCATTGCGCGCCAGCGTGACCGCCAGCGGGGCCATCAGCTGCCGCGACCCCGCAAAGCCATGGGCAAGGACCACGGCCGGTACCGCTGATTGGGTTGCTGGTCGCCACAACGTCGCCGGAATCCCACCGATTCGTTGTTCTTCGACCGTCAGCCCCATTGTCGCCTGGCGCAACTGCCACAGACCGGCCACAATTGCAACGATAGCCACCACGCCCACCAACCAGACACCGACTCCACGCCTGTCCATCATCTGTTGCCTCTTCGGTTCTCGCTTTCGCTTGACTGACCGGCCCCCCAAACAGGGAACCGCGATTATCGGCACGGCGGGCCAACCAGACGATCCTCATCCACCGGTTCCGGACGCAACAAGTAAACCGCATCGAAGATCAACTCGAGTTCCCGGCATTCACCCCGTAGCGCGTCCACCACCGCCTTGGCCCAATCGAAATAATCGACCCGCCGCGCCAACGACCAATTCGTCGGTGGACAGCTCGACATATCTCGCAGATTACAGATTTTATCCGCTAATTTAACCAACTTCGCCCCTACGCTCAAATCGGCCGCGT
>CAZWQC010000055.1:5185-10372 GCA_964635785.1 uncultured Ectothiorhodospiraceae bacterium | reverse complement strand
TTTGCCGGCGTTTGCGCTCGGCTTTGGGCAACGATTTGTCATCGGTGACTTCCTGCACGATGGCACTGATTCGCTCACCAAAGTGCTCGGTCAATTCGGCGGCGGAGGTCTGGGTATCTTCGATGGTATCGTGCAACACCCCCGCGCAAAGCACATCGATCCCCGAAACGCCGGCTTCGTGGACCAGGACATGTAACACGTCGATCGGATGATTGATATACGGCGTGGCATCGGGATCCTTGCGCCGCTGCATGCGATGCTTCTTTGCGGCAAAGTGGATCGCCCGAACCAACAATGGCAATGCGTCGTCGTTGGCGAACGCCGCCGCGGTGGCCATTGTCGTCATAAATCGTAGATCCCTGGATCGACTCGCGGCGGCAGCATTCGTCGAATATCCCGTCGTCCTGGCTTCGGCTTGATACCGATATCCTCCTCGGCCTCCAGCGCATCCCCGAGCTCCGCTTCAATTGCCTGCGGATCCTCGCCTGCCGCCATGCGTCCCAAGGCTTCTTGCATCCCTTCCGGCAAGGCCATCCCCATCTTACCGAACAGCTGACGCATCGCCGCAGCGGCCACTTTCGGATCCTCGGCATCCGCACCGCCCATATCCCGCTCCAGCTCGGCCAACAAACGCTCGGTTTGCGCTTCGTCGAAACCCGGCAGACCATCGGCATCCTCGGTACGCCCGGTCGAGATCGCAAACATCGACGCAAGCCGTTTGAGCGCCGGGCGCTCACACCGTGGACAACTCGGTCGTGTCGTCGTGTTCACGCGTCGTGAGAAGAAGTTGAAGACGGTATGGCAGGTTGGGCAATAGAACTCGTAATACGGCATGGTAGCTGCGCTAACACGCTCCTCATTAATCGCTTCGGATATTACCGCTTGGGATGTTACTCGTTTTCGCGGCTCAGCGGCAACTGGATTGTGCTTGAGCTTAAAACGCCACGACCAATCTGCGCTAAATCCGGCGAACCATAAAATACGTCGGTTCGCCGCCACGTTTCGGTTGCATCTCAACGGTCAGCGGTTGCGATTCGCCGGGTTCGAGCACCAAGGGGCCACCATCGACGGTAAGCGTAGCACTGACCAACTCGACACCGATGGCATCGAACAGAAACACCTCTGCCAACAGTATTTCGGCTTTCTTACCTGGATTGTTCAAGACCAATCTGACTTCGATAGACTGCAGTCCGTCACGGAGCAGCTCGGTAAACTGAATATGCCGGAAGTATTCGTTCGACAACGGGATAACCCGGTCGAAATCGAGTGTGGCCAACCCAGGCAGACGGTTGGCCAAGATCGAGGCAACCCGCGATTGCTGCGTCGCGACATCCGCCTGCGCTTGCGCCAGTGCCGCCTGCAACGTTCTGACCTCGTTTTCCAATTCATTGCGCTGTGCCTTCAATTGCTCAAGACGAAACCCGAACAGGGCCGCGCCAAGCAGCATCAGCGCGAAGGAGCCGATCACCACCCCCCAAAGCTGTTCACGTCGCAACAGATGCTGACGCGAACGCAGGCCCTTTTTATTACCACGGCGACGGTCAGCGCTTTGGCTAAATCGCGACAACGCTTCGTCGCATACGCTTTCCCGATCGCTCGCTTGAGCGGGCACCTGCAATCCTCGTGTCATCTCGCTCACTTCAACTTCTGGTTCCGACGACATTACCACACCGCATATCACCCGATTGATCCCACGCCCCTGCAAGCGCAGCGCTCACGCACGACACAGAGTTCCCAGACAAGATTCAATAGGCCAGACTGCTGGGTAATGCAAGGTCAAAGAACCGAATTCGGCTCGCTCGCACCTGCACACCGCTGCGCACCGAACGCGTCATGGTTGGCGACGACACACAATCAGTCGCTGCACAACATGATCGACCCGGCTACAATGAAGTGCTATCGATCACTTCTCGAACGATAGCCCCGGTTGCTTCTGCAAACATCTAATAAACTCGCGTCTCCACACCGAACACACCGCTATTGAAGTCCAATTCCAGCACGAGGCCACGATATGACAACACACCTTGTTCACTCGGCGAACCCGTTGACCCCACGCCCTGGCAAACCCAGCGCTTGTTCTTGTGACGAAACCAACACAACGCGACGCCGACCTTTGATGATCGCTTGGGTTGGCTTGCTAACGGCGATTGCGTCCCAATCCTTACAAGCGTTGACCGTAACGATCAACGAACAGACCCTGACTACCGAGAGTCGTGAAGACTGCGTCGATCTCGCCGGAGACTATGGTTCCTTCCGTATTGTAAGTACCAGTGCCGGTCGACCACCGCAGTTGTGCGTCGAACCGACCCAAGGCAATACCCTGCACTTTCGCCACACCGCCATCGTCGCCAACGAGGCGTCTGCCGCTCACGGCTCACTGGCATTCGAGCACCACTTCGCCTTCGGACCGATGGGGCTGACCTTCATGACGGTCGACATCAAAGGTTTTTTTGCTAAGGCAAGCGGCAATGGTATCGCGCAAGGCAGTCGCGTCACGCTCACCGGTTCCTTCGAGCAAGCCGGGCAAACCACCCGCATCGGCGAACCAACGCATACCGTTGACGCTACGCTAGAGTCTGCCTTGATCGATGTTAAGCAGGATAATCAATATGTTATCGCCGGCCAGCGAATCTTGCGCGGATTGTTGGCCTTCGGGTTTAACGGCGAAAGCGACGTGCTGGCATTAGACCATGGCACCAGAATCAGCATCGAAACCGTCTCCGCGCGGCAGTAGGAAACTCTTGGCGAAGATCTCGCTCGATGCGCTACCGGCATTCTCCACTCTCGACGGTGCTAGCAATGATTCGTGCGCGCCTGCCCCTGTCATAAAACCTTAGCCTTTTTTTGGCACATTAGCGGTTCCGCGCCCGGTCCGGCCTTGACCGGTACACCAACCGTTCGGGCACACCGTTGCTGGCGCACGTTTTCCCAACCAAACCGAGGTGACCTTCGTGAAGCTCCCCGATTCGATCCTGCCTTCACGCACGACGGTGTTGACCGCGTTGTGCCTGTTGGCGCTGTTGGCCGCAGGGTTACTGCCCGCGGCACAAGCGGCCACCGAGAAATACCGCCTGACCTGGCGGGACGATCCAGCCACCACCATGACCATTGGCTGGAATCAGTTAAGCGGAAGCGACTACCGAGTCTGCTATGGCCTTAGCGCCGATGCGTTGACGACCTGTCAAGCACCCGATCGCGAGATCGACTATCGCAGTATGGCCAACAAGTTTGTGCGCTTAACCGGATTGAGCCCCAATACCGCCTATTACTTCGAGGTGCGCGATGAGCAAGGGGCGAGCGACACGATGTGGTTTTTGACCGCACCCGATGCCCCCACGGAATTCCCGTTCATCGCCGGCGGTGACGCCCGCACCAACGACGAACCGCGTCGTTGGGGACAGGAACTGGTCAGTAAGATCCGGCCCTTGTTCATCGTCCAAACCGGCGATTTCATGGATGACGGCACGGACGAGGAATGGAATCAATGGCTCAACGAATGGCAGTTGACCATCAGCGGCGACGGGCGTATCTATCCGATCATCCCGGTCCACGGCAACCACGAGAACGAAGACCGGGCGATGGTGCACAACATTTTTGATACCCCTTTGGCTGACTCGGGTGATCCGGATTCCTATTTCGGCCTGTCCGTGGCCGGCAACATGATTCGATTCTACATCCTCAACTCCGAACTCGAGCCCGCCGTCGGTTACGGTGAGTTTACCGACCAAGACGATGTTAAATGGAATGAACAAGCGGCTTGGCTCGCAAACGATTTGGCCGCACACGCTGCCGACCACCGCTGGAATATCGTGACCTATCACCGCCCCATGCGGCCACATACCTCGAATAAAGCCGAAGGTCTCGGTCGCATCGCCGCGTGGGCCGATCTCATGTATCAGCACGGCGTCGACTTGGCCGTCGAATGTGACACTCACATGGCCAAGAGCACGTATCCGCTGCGGCCCGCCCATGCCTTAGCGGGTAACGGCAGTAACGTGACCGGCGCGGAGAACGTCGGCATCGGCGCTTTCGAGAGTTTCGTTCGCGACGATGATAACGGCATCGTGTTCGTCGGCGAGGGCAGCTGGGGTGCGCCGACCCGTCCCGCCGATGACGACAAGCCCTGGACCATGGACAGCGATTCCTTTTGGCAATTCAAGCTAATCCATGCGAGCCCAGAACAGTTGAAAATTCACACCGTTCGCTTCGGCAGCAAGGCGGCGTTGGATGCCGGTCAGGCCTATGATCCCAATACCGTCACCGAACTGACGCAAGCCGAACAAGACGCCAATCCCTTCGTCGTACCCGCTGGCTTGGCGATCTGGTCGCCGCTGAGCGGCCCGGTCGTGACCTTGCCTTACGACAGCACCGCAACGGGCGTGAACAATGTTGAATTGATTCCGGCGGGTAGCAATTGGGGCTACCTGGACGATGGTAGCGATCAGGGCGATGCTTGGCGCAGTGCGGATTTCGACGATAGCGGCTGGTTCATCGGCGCAGGTGAACTCGGCTATGGCGACGGCGACGAAGTCACGACCATCGGCTTTGGCGACAACCCCGATAACCGCCACATCACCACCTATTTCCGCCAAACGTTCACCTTGGCCGATGCCAGTGGAGTCTTGAAGTTGACCGCATGGCTCAAGCGCGATGATGGTGCCGTTGTGTACATCAACGGCCAGGAAGCGATACGCAGCAATTTGCCGAACACAGCGATTGACGCCAGCACCCTGGCACCGAGTGCCATTGGCGGCAGCGCCGAATCGGCTTGGCTTGAATACGCTCTGCCCCCCGAGCTGCTGGTCAATGGTGATAACCTCGTTGCGGTCGAAATCCACCAGAACGCACCGACCAGCTCGGACGTCAGCTTCGATCTCAACTTGACGGCCACCCTGGCGGGCGCTGGCGATGCTCCGGCCACGCCGAGCGCGTTCGCCGGCACAGGAACCTCCACCGAAGAGATCATGTTGACTTGGACGAAAAACGCCGACGATTCGGATTTCTATGAAATCCAACGGCAAGACGAGGCTGGTCACTGGCATATTCTAACCAATCGCCAAACCGCTGAACTGGCCGATGCCGCCGGCACGGTCAGTTACCTCGATCGGGGCTTGGCCAGCGGCAGCGAGTACACCTATCGGATTCGCGCCATCAACAGCGCGGGCCTTTCGGCGTTCAGCGAACCGG
>CAZWQC010000055.1:237-5175 GCA_964635785.1 uncultured Ectothiorhodospiraceae bacterium | reverse complement strand
GAAGGTCGGCCGGTGCTGCTCAATGAAACCTTCGCCGACGGCAGCCTGGGCGGGATGGAAGCCGTGAGCTATGCCAGTGGCAATGACTGGAAAGCCAGTAGCTACGAAGGTCGCACAACGGCCTACATGAACGGCTTCGGAGCTGACGATGTCTCCGATGATTGGCTCGTGACCCCCGCCTTGAACTTACCGGCTTACGACCAGCCGAGCCTGACCTTCGATTCCTACACCCAGTACGACGGCGGTACCTTAAGTGTCCTGATATCGACCGACTACACCGGCGATGGCGATCCGGCCAATGCTGCCTGGACGCCGCTCGATGATGCCTTGCCCCATACCAAAGCCGAGGACGGCAAATGGCTCCCTGAGCGGCAATGGGTCAGTTCCGAAACGATCGACTTGAGCGCTTTCGGCAACAACATTGCCTACCTCGCCTTCCGCTATGTGTCGACCGGCACCGGTGGTGGCGATGGCCCGGCTTGGAATATCACCGCCATCAAAGTGACCGGTGATCGCAGTCACCTGATCGACAGCGATTTTAACGACGATACACTGCAAGCTTGGACGAGCTACAGCCTAGCCAGCAACAAGGACTGGGAAGCCGCAACGGGTGGCGGCGAACAAGCGGCGTTCATCAGCGGCTTTGGTGCGGATACCGCATCCGACGACTGGCTGATTTCCCCGGCATTGGATCTCGATCGGTTCGCATCGCCCGAGCTGGTGTTCGACCAGTGGGCCAAATATGCTTCCGGTGAATTGTCTGTTTTGATCTCGACCGACTACGACGGTAGCGGCAACCCACTTGATTTCGAATGGACCGACCTGAACTTGGTCGCCCACGAAAAGGATGCCAGCGAGAACTGGCAACCCTACGACACCTGGTTGCGCGATACTACCCAGGACTTGACCGCATTCACTGGCGGCACGGCCTATCTTGCTTTCCGTTACATCTCTTTCGGTGGTGGTTCCGGGCAAGGGCCGGATTGGGCGATCGACAACGTTCGTGTGACGGCTAAGGATCGGTCGCTCTCGCTGCAAGCCGAGGATTTTAGCAGCGGCAGCCTTGGGACTTGGGAAGCCAACGACATGGCTAGCAGTACCAGCTGGAGCAACCGCGAAGTAGACGGGGTTGCGGCAGCTTATATGAATGGCTTTGGTGCCGATGCTGCCAGTGAGGACTGGTTGATCTCGCCGGCAATCGACCTCGGGGCCGCCGATGCCGCGTTCGTCACCTTCGACACGTATGTCAAGTATGGCGGTGGCGACCTCGAACTGTTCGCCGCCAACGATTATACCGGTGATGCTGCCACGGCAACCTGGCAGCCCTTAGGCTTCAACCGTCCGGTTGATGACTCGCAAGTCTGGACCCCATCGGGCGAAATCAGCCTCGACGACTTCCTTGGCGAAACGATTCGGTTGGGCTTTAAGTACACCTCGACGGGGACGGGTCCAGGCGACGGCGCGGCGTGGTATGTCAGCAACATCGACACGCGCCTTTTGACCGAGGCAACCGCGCTGCCGCTATCCGGAGGCTTCTCGGCCAGCCCGACCTCGGTGCGCTCAGAAATCGATCCCGTCAGCTTCACGGCCTCGGCATTGAACGGCGCGGGTGCCCCGTATACGTTTGCCTGGGATTTCGGTGACGGTAACACCGCATCCGGCCGGATGGTGGAACACACCTATCAAACGGCCGGCCGCTACACCGTGACGTTGACCATTCGTGATGCCGCCGATAATACCGTCGAAGTCAGCAAGGCCGATCACATTACGGTCAGCCAGTTAACCCAGATGGAGATTCCGGCAAAAGTCGGCCAGCTGCGAATTGCCACGTTCAACGCGTCCATGAGCGAAGTGGGAGGCACCACGGCGAACAATCTCATAGGCGCATTGAGCACCCCGGACCTCGAAAAAGCGCAACAGGTCGCGGAGATACTGCAGCGGATTCGTCCTGATGTCGTCCTGTTGAACGAGTTCGACTACGATGCCGCAGGTGAAGCCGCACGGCTGTTCCAGGACAATTACCTCAGTGTGGCCCAAGCCGCCGATGTTGAACCCATCGATTATCCGTATGTCTTCTTGGCACAGTCCAATACCGGTGTTCATTCGGGTTTCGATCTGTACAACGACGGCAGTGTCACCAGTACACCGGGCAGCGACGATTATGCCAACGACGCCTTCGGTTACGGCCGCTACCCCGGTCAGTACGGCATGATCTTACTGTCGCGCCTGCCGATCCAATTCGATCAAGCGCGAACATTCCAAACCTTCCGCTGGATTGATATGCCGGATGCCGCTCTGCCAGTCGTACCCGCGACGGGAGAAACACACTACAGTCCCGAGGAACTGGCAGTCTTTCGGCTTTCCTCGAAAAGCCACTGGGATGTGCCGGTCGAGGTCAACGGCGAGATGGTGCATGTCCTGGCTTCTCACCCCACCCCACCGGTGTTCGATGATGGCCAACGCAGCAGCTTGACTGGCGAACCCGAGTTCATCGACTGGAACGGTCTGCGCAATCACGACGAAATCCGTTTTTGGGCTGACCATATCGATCCCGCCGCGAGCAGCTACATCTACGATGACAATGGAACCACCGGTGGCCTACCGGCCGATGCCGCATTCGTGATCATGGGAGACCAAAACGCCTCGGCGGTCGAAGGCGATGCCACCGGGAATCCGATCGCGTTACTGCTCGACCATCCGCTGGTGCAGGGTGACTTCCAGCCCGAAAGCGACGGTGGAGAGGAAAACGCACCGGACAACCCCTATTCGCGTTCGCATACGGCGAATTGGCAAATGCGGGCTGACTATGTTCTGCCCTCGGCTGCCGGTTTGAGTATTGAGCAGGGGGCCGTCTTCTGGCCAACCTCCAACGATGTCTTCAGCTACCTTGCCAGCGGCTCGGACCCGTCCGATCACCGCTTGGTCTGGCTGGATCTCAGCGTTGGCGACGGCAGTGGTCCGGTTCAACCCCCAAGCGGTGACGGTGATGTCAACAGAGACGGCGTGATCGACCGCACCGACCTCGACCTTATTCGCGGTCAACTCTACCCGAACAAGCCGGATGGTTCTTGCCCGGGCTGCGATGTCGATGGCGACGGCCGTACCACCCTACAAGATCTGTGGCGCGCCATGCAGCAGATGCGCTAACCTTAAGGTCATTCGCGTCAGTGTTGCTCCGAGGCAAGTCGGAGCAACCGCAAAAGGCCAGACAGGATGTCTGGCCTTTTGCGTTATGGCATCAATGCTCGCCGGATTGGAACCAAGTCGTTAGCGGTAAACCCAGCGAGCCCAGGGCGTTTATCCGGCGGGTCTATGAGGGGATAACGTTCGGTTTCGACTGGGCACGAACGACTTTTCACAATGATAATTGCCCCACTGACCGATTCGATGCAGCGATCCTTACGACAAGCCAGCTGGGACTGACTGGCACGATTTCGTTGCTTCGCTACCGGCATCGTTCGCGGTAACTGTTATACTTTGGCCGCGACGCAAGCGAGATTGCTTCCCCGCGTCGAGTTATCTACGTGTTTCTAACTGAGAAGAGAGCAAGTGAAATGGCAGAATGGCGCAAAGTAGCAAAAGCATTCGCTCTGGGCGACGGTCACGTCAGCCAAAAAGAAGTCGCTGTCTTGCGCGAGGCGCTCCTTGCGGATGACAAAGTCAGCAAGAGCGAGCTCGATTTCTTGAACGAGATCAAGAGCGAAGCCAAGACCACCGTAAAGGACCTCGATGCACTGATCGCTGATTGCGAGAAGAAAATCGGCGGCTAACCAACTCGGAACCGGGCCACCCCTTCGCCCTCCCGATCATTGGGAGGACGCAAGAAGTGACCCTGCGGCACCCCGTGTCGATGACCTCAATCGGTGGAGGCGCAGAACTGCGCCACACCGATCGCCAGCGCTATCCAGCCACCGAAGAACGCCATCCCACCGACCGGCGTAATCATGCCGATCCAGCTGGTTCCCGTCACCGCCAGCACATAGAGGCTACCACTGAACAACAAGATGCCAATGGCCATCAACGCGGCACTGAGTACGGCGTGTTGCCGAGCAATGCGCTGATCGGCCATCGATAGTGCCAACAGCATTCCGAGCACGTGGATGAAATGGTAATCGACTCCGGTACGATAGACCTCCATCCCCTCAAGCGTGAGTACGGGCTCCAAACCGTGGGCACCGAAGGCACCGAGCAACACGCCGATGCCACCGAGCAACGCCGCCAGAATCAGCAGAAAGCGGTAATAGCGCAACCAGACCGACGGCCTTTGCGTAGAACGCGAATTCATCAATCGTCCTCGTGTTCGAGGCTGGGATCCCAGCCCGCGGTCTTCGCGCGCTCGATTGCAGCAGCCTGAATTTCGGCATGACGTTGGCGTTGTTCCGGTGGCAGAGCCGCCACGCGATAGCCAACGGCTTGCCAATTAGCCGTCACCCGATCGTACAGGTTTTGCATCTCGCCGATACTCCAGCCTTCGCACGTCTCGGTCGGCTCGATCAAACCGAATACCCAAGCATCTTTGACGATACTCCCAAGCGGGGTCATGCCGCCGAAATTATCGTTATAGATACCGGCGTAAGTCTTTTGCATGAAAACCTCAACAACACATTAGGTAGGAACATCAATTATACCCGGCTGCAACAGCCTCGAAACGATTCCTCCGTTCCAAACGGAAGATACAAGTCAAAACGCGTGCTACGCCCGATTCGTCGAGCATGGGGTTCGGTTCCATCCAGGACTGGCGCATGACGAGGCCGCTTAACCACGACTCGGTGCGTGGCGATGCGTCGGGCAACGGGTAACAGCGACGCCGCATCAAGATCGTCGCCGACAAGCTGATGAAACGCCCGCATAGCGAGTTTACCCAGCGCCGACTTGCGTCGTTCAGGATACATCGGATCCAGATAGAGGACCTCCGGTGCCAGCGCGGCGACGATGGCG
>CAZWQC010000055.1:0-227 GCA_964635785.1 uncultured Ectothiorhodospiraceae bacterium | reverse complement strand
GGGGTCGACTCGGCAGCGTCCCCTGGTTAAGCAATTGGCCTGCATCGCCCTCCCACATCGTCATCCGCGCAGCAACAGGGGACAGTTTTGCGTCCGCAAGCGCCCGCCTTAACCCATCCCGGAGTAGAGCGGCCACCACGGGATGGCGTTCGATCAACCAGACGCGGCAGCCGTGCCGCGCTAGAATAAACCCATCGCGACCTAACCCGGCTGTCGCGTCCAGAACG
>CAZWQC010000054.1:0-11387 GCA_964635785.1 uncultured Ectothiorhodospiraceae bacterium | reverse complement strand
GTCGACGCCAACGGCGCAGTCATCGACGCTGTGGTCCGTGATGGAATGGTGCTCGGCGATCCCACCCGTCCCTTCCGTCTTGTCACCTTGAACTTCATCGCCAAGTGTGTCGCCGGTGGCAACAACCCTGCCCCTGAACCTGACTGCGGCGATGCCTACCCCTTAAACGGTCTAAGCAATCCGCAACGCGTCGACCTGGCTGGCAACCCAACTGATTTCGATCCCGATCAGGCGGATTTTGCCGAATCGGGCAGCGAACAAGACGCGCTCGCTGAATACCTGCGTGCATTCCATGCGGAACAACCTTATGCACTCGGCGAAACCCCGGTCAATATTGACCGGCGTATTCAGAACCTGTCGGCACGCAATGATGCGGTTTTCCCCGAATTAGTCATCCTCAACCTGGCCGATACTCATTCCGCCTACGACGCCTTCCCGCGCTTGCTGACCCTGGCGAGCGAAGTGCATCAGCGCCACAGCACCGCAGACCTGGTCACATTATTCAACGGCGATTTGTTCGAGCTCGGCAATGCGGCCGCGAACAAATCCGCCGGCGTTGCCGACTGGGCCTTTCTCAACGCCTTGCGGACGCTCGGCCCGGTCGTTGTGAATCTTGGCAACCATGAATTCGATTTCATGACCCCCGCCGAATTCGTCAGCACAGCACAAGCGAATGACATCAAGGTCATCGGCACCGTGGCCGATCAGGCCAGCGGTCAGCCCCTCGCGCCAACCACCACCGATCTCTCGGTTAGCGACAAAACGTTGCGGGTTGTTGGCATCGCCACCAATCAAATGAATACTTATCCGGCCGCAATCCGCGATGCGTTGTCGATTCCCGATCCCGCACAGTGGGCAAGCGATCACTTGGCCGACACGATCGGCAATGCCGACCATGCCATCGTGCTATCCCACGCGGGCGTGACGGCAGACAAAGCGATTCTCGACGTGGTTCCCAACAACACCCTGTTTGTCGTTGGCGGTCACGATCATCTGCTGCTACAGGAGCTTGTCAACGGCACCCCGTACAGGCATCACGGCTTTCGCGGCGAATGGCTGAATGTAACCGAACTGTACCTCTCGGAAGATACGCCATGGGTGGTATTCAGCGATCATCAGGTCAACGAAACCATCGAACCCGAACCCAACCTGACGACACTGATCGACAGTATTCGCGAGGAATACTTGGAGGCTGACGATCTAGCCATTATCGGGACCGTGCCAACCGATATGACCGTCCTGGAGGGGGCTATGTGGTCAGTCACCACCCTGCGCGATGCGGTTGGGGCCGACGTCGCCATGCTCAACCACACCTCCTTTGGCTCAGACCTTAAAGCAGGCCCACTGCCGAAATACCGCTTCGACCAGTTCATGCGTTTCGACAACGACGTCATGCAAGCCACCGTTGACGCCGAGACCCTACGCACGATCTTGGCTCGCAGCAATCAACACCTGTTCGATAACGTGGCGGATCGTACCGGCGATTTCCTTTACACGAGCGAAATCGAAGTAGCGGAAGGCAACGACTATATCATTGTGACCTCGAGTTGGGTCGCGCTCGATTTCAATCAACCGCAGTATCTCGGCACCAACGTCATCTTCGAACCGATCGAAGGCGTCACGACGAAAAGCATTCTCACCGAGGCCCTGCAATAGCGGTAATACACAATGTAACGACCGACCGACATCAGTTCGATTGACCGATGTCGGTCGAAAGGCGATGCTGATGCCCGATCAACGCTGACATTGTTGGCGCGACATCGGGGACAACCCGCCGGTAACGTTCCTCCCATTGATCGACGCTCTCACGTTGCTCCTCCATCGCATCCGCCAGGTGGACACTGTCCTCGAACAACCGTCGATACGCTAAATTGGCAAAAACGATCTTCCCGGCCCGGTCAAAACGAACAACGGCAAAGCGATCGCTATTGACCAGTCCTTAATATCGGCTTTCACATAACTCGATTTGCCTGCGCAGGTCGTTGACCAAGGTGTGATCGTCGCACATTGCACACGTTTCCCAAAGTCGACTGGTCAGCCGAGCCAACGCGGTGTTATGCTTTGCACGAACGCATATTCTCCGTCACCGTCGTGACCCAACCTGATTAAATCTGGCATGATGAACACCGACCCTCGCCTGGAACAGCTGCGCCAATGGCTCAGCGAACAGCTGGGCAGCACCGAGCTCAGCATCGCACCGGCCTCTGCCGACGCCAGTTTTCGCCGTTATTTTCGAGTAACGCTGACAGGCCGAACCTATATCGCCATGGATGCACCGCCAGCTCAGGAGGATATCGCACCCTTCATCGATGTCACCCAACGCTTGTTGCGCGTAGGCGCGACTGTACCGCGCATTCATGCCACCGATCTTGCCAATGGCTTCCTCTTACTCGACGATCTCGGTCAAACCCATTACCTCGCTGTCCTTTCCGCGCAATCCGTCGAGTCGCTGTACGCCGATGCCACCCATGCCCTCGCACAGTTGCACACCGCTGATACGCAAAATCTACCTCGGTACGACCAGGCACTGCTCGAACGGGAAATGAGCCTGTTTCCCGACTGGTTGTTGGTCAGGCATCTTGGTCTTGCATTGACCGAGAAGCAATCGGCAAAGCTGAACGACGCATTTCAAACCCTGCAGGCGGTGGCGCTCGAGCAACCTCGCTGTTTCGTTCACCGCGATTACCATTCCCGCAACTTGATGTACCTCGAACAAAACAACCCGGGAATTATCGACTACCAAGACGCCGTCTATGGACCGCTAACCTACGACTTGGTCTCGTTGCTCCGGGATTGTTACATTGCCTGGCCACAAACCAATGTCCAGTCCTGGGCCTTGGCCTTTCGCGACCGCCTGCTCGCCTTGGGCGTCATCGACCCAATCGGCGATACCGATTTTTTGCGCTGGTTCGATCTAATGGGAGTACAGCGCCACTTAAAAGCCAGCGGAATCTTCGCTCGCCTATTCCATCGCGATGGCAAACCCGGCTACCTGCGGGAAATTCCACGTACTATCAATTACATTTTTCAGGTCGGCCCAAACTACACCGAAACACAGTCGCTGATTGCACTGCTCGATGACATCGATTTATCCGGTCATTTACACCGAGTTTCAGGTACGCCCATGCCCTGATCACAACGTCCGCTACACGCGACTGGTTGTTCATCACCGGACAGCGCGATAGAACGCGGCATAGTTGCGCATCATCGCCGTCAAAGAGAAATGCTCCACGACTCGCGCTCGGCCCTGCTCACCCAGCACACGACACAATTCTCCATCATGCAACAACTGCGATACGGCCTGCACCAACAAAGCCGGTTCATGCGCCGGCACGAGTATCCCGGTTTCCCCATCAACCACGATCTCGACATTGCCGCCTACCGCCCGGGCCACCACCGGCAAACCACATGCCATCGCCTCGATAATGGCGTTACTCATCCCTTCGAGCACACTCGGCAACACGAAAATATCGCAACTCGTGAGCAATGCGGGCACATCATCGCGTTGACCGAGCAATCTAACGCAGTCGGTCAGACCCAATTCGTCACGCAATGTCAACAGCGCTGTCTGTTCACTGCCAGATCCAATCCACAGGAAATACGTCTCGGCCGGAAGCTGCGACCGCATCGCGGCGATTCCGCGCAAGTATCCCGCATGATCTTTCACCGGTACCAAACTCGCTACCGTTACCACCAACCGGGCCCGCTCGGGCAAACCCAGCATATTCCGCAAGGACACACCGGTTCGATTGGGCTGGAAACGGTCCACGTCGACACCGTTGTACAAAATCGCGAATCGCTTCGGATCGATCCCCGTCTCAGTGCCGAAGCGCACGGCGCTGTCATGACATACCGCCAGCAAATGCGGTGTCATTCGAGCCAATTGCAACGACGCATAACGGCGCCGCCACGGCATCGTCGTATCCGTGGTAAAGCCATGAAAACTCCAAAGCAACCGACCCGGACGGCCGGCCAACCACCATCCCATAAGGCTATCCAACCATGCGTTCCAATTACGACTGTGTATTATATCTGGTTGCCATTGCCGGAGTAGTCGTGCGAGGCGAACCCACACCCCCAGATCATGCCGCCCGCGCTGTAAATCCCAAACTGGCACCGCAGTCGGCAGCCGATCGGCAAGTTCACCGCGCTCGCTCAAACAACACACGCCTTGAACAAACTCTTCGCCGAGTCCGCGACACAAATTGACTACGCCATTTTCCAAACCGCCGCGACGCAAACCATGAATGACATGAACTAGCCGAATCGGTTGCCTCACCGAGACGCCCGTTTCGCTCACGACGCCAACCCCCCGACAGCCTGCATGCCCGCTTCACCGTGCCAATAGCCATTACAAGCCGCACTAGGAAGCAACGGTCGAATCGCCTGCGCGGCGACGACTGGATCACATTCGCCGCGTAGACAGCTATCAAACAGTTTAACAATTTCCCCGGTATCGTTCGCTTGCGGACTGATTCGCAACACATCGACACCAAGCGCCAGCACGCTCGCAATGTCGGCAAGCAAATGGTGAGTACAAGCGGATTGCACCTGGACGCCATTGAAATTCAAAAATTCCGTTTCGTCTTGTGTCGCCACCAGCAGTCCGTCGGGATATTTCAAGCAAACAGACTGGCAATCATCTTTAGTCAGGTGATGGGCTCGGGCGGTAAAACAGCGTGCCGAGTAGGCTAACGGCAATCGCCCATACGCAAACACCTCCGTCGCCACGTCCGCGGGGCGGTTGCGTTGCATATCCGCCAAGGTCGCCTGGCCTAGCTCCACCGGCAGCACCCAGCGCACCATACCCTGCCGAGCCAAGCGCTGCACGGTGCGATCGTTGTAGACATTGATGCCGAGCCCAGCAACGAACGGTTTACCCTGCATGAACTGGACTGCGCCAAGATCGTTGGCTTCGACGAGAAATTGGTCCTGACCGCAAATTCGGCGCAAACGCTGCAACTCCGCCTCCGCTTCGATCAAAACCAAAGTCGAGAGCACGACCTCCTTACCGGCCGCAGAAAGTTTCGCCGCGACCTGCAACCAATCCTCCCACTGCATTTCATGCCGCTTCGGACATACAGTCTCGCCGAGATAAACGATGTCAACCGGCGTTTCGGCCATCGCGGCGTAGAATGCGATGACTTGCGTTTTCGGCCAATAGTATGGGATCGGGCCTAATGAGAGCTTTGGTCTATTTGGCATGTACGGACAGTTTGTGATTGCAGGTTAATGAGAAGTGATCAGTGGTTGGTTGCAACGGGTGCAACCAACCCACTTCATTGCCATGGCCGTGAATACGGTCCCAACGTCGTCTGCGTGCCTTCCGCGACTTTATCCAACGCGGCAACCCACTCCGGTCGCGGGACGAAATCCACACTGTTTTGCGCCAACCGATCGAGCGCCTCTCGCCAAACGCGTGTCACCTGTTTGACATAGGCTGGGCTGCGCTGCCGACCTTCGATCTTTATCGCCTTGATACCAGCCGCTTGCAACGCCGGCAACAATTCCAATGTATTCAAACTAGTTGGCTCTTCGATGGCGTGGTAAACCTTATCGCCAACTCTATAACTCCCTTTACAGATCGTTGGATAGCCCGCTCGCTCGCCTTTGCCGTGGCGTTGAATCAATACTCCACCGAGCCGAGTTTCCAACCATTCCTCCGTTTCCCGCCATTCCACATGACTTGCCGGTGAACACGCGCCGTAAGTGTTCGGTGAACGACCGCTGGCATAGGATGACAGCAAACACCGTCCCTCGACCATGACACATAGGCTACCAAAGCCGAACACCTCGAGATCCACTGGACTGTTGGCGGCTACGTATTCAACTTGCCGCAGGGACAAAACCCGCGGCAGCACGGCACGGCGAATGCCGAACGTGTCATGGTAGTAGCGCAAGGCCGCATAATTCGTTGCCGAGGTTTGCACTGACAAATGCAAGGGGAGCCTCGGATGGTGTTCACTCGCATAGTCCAATACGGCAATATCCGCCGCGATCAATGCATCGACACCCAACGCCGCCGCTTCATCCACCGCCGCTTGCCAGCGCGACCAGCCTTTTGGTTGCGGGAACGTATTCAGCGCCAGGAAGACTTTCACGCCGCGCTGCTGAGCATACTTAATCCCATCAGCGAGTTTGTCCTTGCCGAAATTCAAGCCGGCAAAATGGCGCGCGTTCGTCTCATCGCGAAATCCAACATACACCGCATCCGCCCCTTGTTCGACGGCGGCTTTCAACGAGGGCAGATTGCCCGCGGGACATACCAATTGCATGAAAATTTACCTATGCTCGAGCCAACGGGAAATCACTCTACCCAGGCGCGCCATGTCGGCGCAACCCTCATGCCGCGCTCTTTTCGGGCAATGCCGGCACCCGACTACCTTGCACCGCGCAACGTTGCCGCAACTCGCGTTCGATCGCATTGATGGCATCCCAACGGCTGCTACACCATGTTGGCGCGAGGAGAAATTCCTCCGGCGCCGTCCCGGAGACGCGATGAAAGATGACCTCGGCCGGCGTTCGTTCGATCAAATCCGCCGCAGTTTTCGCATACTTCGTAAGCGACCAAGGCTGATACGCCCCGGCTCGCCATTGTCGCGCCAATTCGGTTCCTTTCACCACATGCAGAGGATGCAGTTTCAGACCGTCGACCCCGTTCGCCAAGACTCGCTCCAGACTCACCTGCACATCGGCCGGCGTTTCTCCCGGCAAACCGATAATCAAGTGGGTACAAACGGGTATCCCATGGGCCCGTGCGCGCGCCACTGCACTGGCATACTCGCTATAGCCATGGCCCCGATTGACTCGAGTCAATGTCGCCGGATGCGCCGACTGCAAGCCGAGTTCGAGCCAAACCTCATACCCTTGCGCCTGCAGACCGGCCAGCAGCCGCAACACACCGTCGTCAATACAATCCGGCCGGGTCGCAACGGCAAGCCCCACCACATCGGGCACGTCCAATGCCTGCCGATAGCGTCGCTCCAATTCATCGAGCGCCGCGTACGTATTGGTATACGCCTGAAAGTAAGCCAAAAAATAAGCGTTGCGCGCACGGTCTCGCAGTTCCGTCCGCGCTGCGGCAAGCTGTGCCGGGACCGACAAACGCCGATCCGTCGTTGGCGTAAACGCGGCATTATTGCAAAAACTACAACCACCCACCCCGTTGCGGCCGTCACGGTTAGGGCAGGTGAATCCGGCGTCCACCGGTAGCTTGAACACCGGCCGACCATAACGACGGCGTAAATCGGTCCCAAGACTGTTGATCAAATCTGAAAGCGTCACCGCCTACCCCAGCGCGTTGGTAATCCCGGATGCCTTTCGCGGCTTCGGTCTGACTGACATCACGATGTGACTTTAACCAGCCGGATCGCACGCCGTCAAACCACTCCCAGGCGTTGCGGTTGCTCGATTCGCCGAGTTAAGCCATCATGCCGAAAAGAGTATTCTCAACCTTCCACCCCTGATAGCGCAAAGGATGTCGTCCCATGAAGCGAGACTTCGGGTCATTCCGACTGATACTACTACTGTGCCTGGCCACGCTGCCGTGGTGGGTACAAGCCAAGCCATTCGAACAAGTCGTTCATACCTTTGATCTCAAATCCGGCGAACATCTGTTCGATGAACACCAGACCCGTGTTTACGAGAACGGCGAATTAACCCAAATGCACGTCGTGTACCGCAAAGCCGACGGCGATGTCATTGCGATCAAGGAGCTCGATTATACCAAGTATCCACTGATGCCGGATATGACCTTGATCGATTGGCGCACAGGCCATACCGAGCAGGTGCAACTCGGTGATGATGGCTGCATGGTCCAGTTTCGCCGCAACACCGACAGCGCAACGCAATCCGTCGAGCTACCCAAACCCTCCACCGGCGTCGTTGATGCCGGATTCGAGTTGTTTATCAAACGTCACTGGCAGCAACTAATCGCCGGTGAAACACTGACGGCCGAGTTTCTGGTGCCGGTTCGTCAGGCATTTGTGGATTTTCGCGTCCGTTTGAACAACACTCTTTATGACAAAGGTCGCGTATTGCGCGAATTCCGTCTCGAACCGAAACGGTTGGTGATCCGCTTGATTGCGCCAAAGATCACGATCGTCATCGACGAGACGAACCAAACTCTGGTCCGCTACGAAGGTGTGGCCAGCCTGCGCGATGACGCCGGCGACAATTACATAGTACGCCAATCGTTCGAATAGCGAACGATTGGTCACGACGATCGAGTCTATTTGTCCTTGCACTTAGGTATCCAGCACCATCATGTCCTTTGCACCCGACACCGAAACCTTGCTTCCCGTGTTTCCGCTGCGCGGAATCGTCTTGTTTCCCTATGTACTCGCGCCGTTCTCCGCGGGCCGACCCACCTCGGTCTCGGCACTCGAAGCCGCAGTCGCCTCGGAGCATAAAGAAATCTTGGTGATCACCCAGCGCGACCCGGAACTGACCCATCCCGAGGAAGCCGATCTTTACGCCGTCGGCACTCGTGCGGTGATCAAACGCTTGGCGCGCTCCCAAGAAACCGTGGAAGTCTTGGTGCAAGGCGTGTCCCGCGTGCGCTTTTTGGGTTTGGTCCAAACCGAACCGCACCTGCTCGCTCGGGTCGCCCCAATGCCCTTGCCGGAGCCGGCCGACGACGCCGTCATCGAGGCACTGAAGCGCGAACTCTATGAACTCGGGCACGAACTGAAAACGCTGGTACGTATGCCGTCGGGCTTCGATTTGGACGACGTGGTACGCAAGATGCCCTCGCCCATGCACCTCACCTTCATGCTGGCGTCGTTCATCGATTTGGAACAAGAAGAAGCCCAGTCGTTTCTGGAAACCACCGACGCGGCCGAGGCCATGCGTAATCTGCACGCGATCATGACCCATGAGCTTAACGTGCTGCGCTTGCGCAAGGAAATTGCGGGCCAAGCCGAAACCCAGATGAGCAATCAGCAGCGCCAGCACATGCTGCGACAACAGTTGCGGGCAATCCAGCAAGAACTCGGCGAGATCGGTTCCGAACAAGAAGACGCCAACGAATTGCAGGAACGCTTGGACGCCGCACAATTGCCGAAAGCCGCCCATACGGAAGCGGAAAAAACGCTACGTCGGTTACGCCAAATGCCGTTGGCGGCCCCAGATTATCAAGTATTGCGCAATTATCTTGAAACCATCTTGGAACTCCCTTGGCACGACGAGACCGAGGACCGGCTCGACCTGCCACACGCCCGGGAAGTCCTGGACGCAGACCACTACGGCTTGGATGAGATCAAGGAACGTATTCTCGAGCACTTGGCCGTGCTAAAGCTCAATCCGGCCGCAAAATCGCCGATTCTGTGCTTCGTCGGGCCTCCGGGCGTTGGCAAGACCTCGCTCGGTCAATCCATTGCGCGGGCACTGGGTCGCAAATTCGAACGCTTCAGTTTAGGCGGCATGCATGACGAAGCCGAACTGCGCGGCCACCGCCGGACCTATGTCGGTGCGATGCCCGGCCGAATCATTCAGGCCATGCGCCGGGTCGGTGTCCGCAATCCGTTATTGATGCTCGATGAAGTCGACAAACTCGGCCGGGATTTTCGCGGCGATCCAGCCTCTGCGCTACTTGAAATCCTTGACCCCGCGCAAAACTTCGAATTTCGGGACAACCATCTCGATTTACCCTTTGATCTCTCCCACACCTTCTTCATCCTGACCGCAAACAGCTTGGATACCATTCCCGGGCCACTGCTCGATCGGTTGGAAATGATTCGTTTGGCCGGCTACACCTTGGAAGAAAAAATGGAAATTGCCACCCGCTACCTGTTCAATCGACAACGTGAACAAGCGGGATTGAGCGAAGCGCAACTGCAACTACCGAACGATACGTTAAAACGAATCGTCGAACGTTACACGCGCGAAGCCGGGGTTCGTGAGCTCGAGCGCATGCTCGGCCGCATTGCGCGCAAGGTCGCTCTAAAGGTCGCCTTGGCCGAAGCCAGTGAAGTCGAAGTACAACCGGGCATGTTGCCGGATATGCTCGGCGCCGAGCGATTTCTTCCCGAAGAAGCTCGGCGCCGCTTACCGCCGGGCGTTGCAACCGGATTGGCTTGGACCGAAACGGGCGGCGACGTCCTCTACATTGAGGCCATTCGCCTGCCAGGCAAGGAGGAACTGACCTTGACAGGGCAACTGGGTCAAATCATGCAGGAGTCGGCCCGAGCGGCACGAAGTTATATTCAGTCCCGCGGCCAGGATCTCGGTATCGAGAATGCCAACGAGGGCGGCTTGCACATCCATGTCCCGGCGGGCTCGATTCCCAAGGACGGACCCTCGGCAGGGATCACCATGGCCACCGCAATCGCCTCGTTGCTCCTTGGCCGCCCAACCCGCCGCGATACCGCCATGACCGGGGAAATCACCCTAAGTGGCCTGGTCCTGCCGGTTGGTGGCGTCAAAGACAAATTGCTCGCCGCCCGGCGCGCCGGCATCAACCGGATCATCCTGCCGAAACAAAACGAGAAGGACTTGCGCGACCTGCCGGAAAACGCCCGTGCCGAACTAAGCATCTGTTTCGCCGAGTGCATTGACGATGTGCTTGCCGCAGCGCTAGAGGAACCAACCGAGCCGCAAGCCACCGAGCCGCAAGCCACTGAGCCGACAGCGTGAAACACGTTAGCGCTTCTCCCTCGAACGCACCTGCCTGCGCCGCGTCGGGCGCGGCCGGCAGGTCACGCATCCAACAGCAGACGACATCGTTTGCATGACCAATTGGCGCAATCGCTCGGCTAGCCGCGAGCAGCCAGTGGGAAAGTGCTGCGAACGGATCCTATCGATCGTTGCAGTCGTTTATGAAAGTTCCTGCTTCCCTTTCCCCGCGCAAGAAGGCAAGCAAGAACTGATGAGTGAAACGATGACTCACTAGCCAAGCTAAGCCGCGAGTCACCAAAACGATCGAAAAAGCGCTCTTTACTGTGGGATCGGCACACTCTGCCCGGTATCGTAGGTCGGTGCGGCGGGTTGGGTCGGATAAGCCCCCGGTGGTGGCGGGTAGGCTCCGGGGCCGATATAACCATAAGGATCGGTCCGATAAGCGCCATAGGGCGCCGGAATGTACATTGGACGACGGCGGTTGTCATCGTCCTCGTCGCGAAAGAAGGGAAAGCTGTCGCGGGAAAACGGGCCATCCTCGAAATACCATTGCGGGTCGAAAAAGTCCTTGAAGCCCGCTTGACGTTCGCGATCATTCTCGCGAGGACCAAAATCGCTGGCGTCTCGCCCGGGGAGATAACCCCAGGCTGGATGATGATGCGGTAAGGGCGGCGGGACCATAGGCGCCGTTTGCTGCATTCCTGCCTGCGCAGCGTTGGGCGCGGCAGGCAGGGGGGCACCCGACCAGGCGCCTGTCCTCGACGGTGGCG
>CAZWQC010000053.1:0-11389 GCA_964635785.1 uncultured Ectothiorhodospiraceae bacterium | reverse complement strand
GAGCGGACGTCAACGGTAGCGCAAGCAACAAGACCATCAACGCGGTGAAAGCCAACGTGCGCAACTTGATCATCACTTCTCTCCTCGTAGATAGCATGGTTGAATCGAATGCGATGAGCCAATCCAATATCAGGATTGGCTAATACTTACGATAGCGTGCACCGAAAAGAAGTCAAGCCGAACCCAAAGTTTGGGCAATGCATTTCAACGTCCGCCACTCGCCTGCTAAGCCAGGTGTTCCGAACGCGTTAGCCGATCCAAGCCAGGAGCCTCGGGCCAAACACGACCACTCCCACAACCACGGAATATACTGCGGAAATCAGCGTAGCCAACGCGCCAAGATCCTTGGCCGCTTTGATCCCCTCATGGTACTCGTCGGAAATGGCATCGCCGAGCACCTCGATTGCCGTATTGAATGTTTCGGCAATCCAAACCAAGACGATCGCCAGACCAATCAGCAGCCATTCGACTGCGTCCAATGCCGCATACCCGCCCCAACCAATCACCGACAATGTCGCAACACCGTGCAACCAGGTATTCGGCTGTGTCCTTAACATAAAGGTCGCCCCGGCAAAAGCGTGCCGGAAACTATGAAAGCGTTGCAACAAAAAGGCCATCATTAGTTCAATTCAGTCAGTAGCAGGCGGGGGTTCATGGCGCAATCGGCCCGGTGGGTTTCGCATCTAAGCTGGACCCTATCATGGCGCAGCCCCAAAACCGAGAGGTTGGCTTGCGAAGCGCTAGTGTTAACGCTTATCATTATAACCAATCTCCTCTTGTCGTTGTTCAACCCTAGGTTCAGCTCCGAATCGATGCTCGCGCAGGCCACTCGAACGCTGGCGTCCAATCGATCCAGGAAGGCGTTATCGTCGCAAATGAGGTTGAGCCTAGCCATTGATCCAGCTGTGCACAATGGTTGTTTTTGCGCGGCTTTGTTATCCTGCCAAAGCAAGGTCGATCATTTGCACAATCAGTTCCCGCCAGATTGACCTCACGAAAAACACCCAACAGAGCAAATGCAATGGATAAAAGCGTCGCAACATCGTTTGCCGGTGTCGTTTTTGCCGCGGTTAGCGCGGTTAGCCTAGCACAAGAGGACGGGCGCATCCCGGCATTGTACTCGCTTTCTTTGGAGGAATTGTCTTCCGTTCGCGTTCAAGTCGCCTCCAAGACCAACGAGTCATTGCTCCAAACCTCCGGCACCGTGCACGTCATCACCCAAGACATGATTCAACGCTACGGTTGGCGTGACCTACGCGAAATATTGGAGGCGATTCCGAACGTCGATCTCGAATGGTCGCAGAATCTTCTCAAAGGGGGCCAACGGGGATTTCGCAGCAGTTTCAACCGTACGCTCATCCTAATCGACGGGCGCAAATGGAACAATGTTTTTGCGGAGGAGGCCTTGATCGCCGACGGCATCTACCCCGCCCACCAAATCAAACGAGTCGAGGTTCTCCAAGGCCCCAATGCCAGTCTCTACGGTACCGAAGCCATGGCCGGGGTCATCAACATCGTCACTCAGTTCGGCAAAGACGGCGACGATGTGATGCAAGGTCAGTACATGGTCGGCGAAGTAAAAACCCGTAACGGCACCGGAATGTTCCGCACTTCCGGAGACAACTACGTTCTCGGTATGAGCGCATCGACCTTTTCGAGCAATCGCAATTACGCGGAATTGGCAAATTTCCATGCGAACTTCGCCGACTACTCCCGCAGCCCGAGCGATCCCAATCCTCTCCAGCGCGACGCAGACAGTTTCGTCATGGAAGCCAAAGACCAAACGTTCGACTTGTACGGCAAAATCAAATGGCTACACGGCGGCATTCATTTCAAACGGACCTATTCCGACGCGTCCATGATCCGCTCACGTGATACCGGTTCATACATTGCCGACCGCGATCAGACCATGCTCTTCGCAGGTATCGCATACCCACTTCTCGACGAGCTCGATTTCCTTATCGAGTATCAGAACATCACGTCCAACGATCGATTCAACTCGTTTGCCGGTACCGAGGCCATTGTCGAGGACTACTTCTCGCGCGACCATAAGTTAGTAGCGCAACTTGATATGCGTTTACCAATGAATCAAGTGATCGCGGGTTTCGAGTGGGAGCACCGGGATACGAACAAGTTCGTTGCCAGTGATCATTATCGCAGTCCTGATCGCAGAATGAACCAAGAGCAATATGGCGACAGCGGTAAATGGGATAAATATACCGCCTTTATTCAAAACACCTTCACCCCAATCCCGCAGTTCAAACTCACTCCCGGCATCAACTTCTTGCGGCGCCAACACATCGACAACAATCTCCTCTTCCGCGTCAATGCGGTTTATTCTCCGGTGGAAAATGCTGCGTTCAAGGTCACTTACGGTGAAGGTCAGCGCGGTCCGTCTGTATTCGAAGTACAAAACGCACAATCCGATCTCCCCCCGCAACTCATGACTATGCTCGAGCTGAACTATTCGCAACAATTGCGCATTGGCCCTGTGGAGTTAATCAATATTCTGGCCGCTTACCGAATGGTATCGAAGAATGCCTACACGACCTTACCCGACGATACCGGAACAGGACACGAAACAGTGGCCAGTCGCGACACGTTTGTCATCAGAGGGCTCGAGGACTCGTTGCGTCTGCGTCTCGACCGCCTGTCTGGGTTTCTCGCTCTGCGTTATGCCCTTCCCGACGAGACCGAGGTCAACATCGGCTCAGGCGCGACGGAGCGAACGGTCGCCGAAGTTTTGGATATTCCTCAATTCAAACTCACTGGTGGTCTATCAGTGCGTTGGCACGACCACTTGCAAACGTCATTGCAATATCAATTTTGGGATCAACAACGAACTCAAACCAACGACTTGGATGCCCTAGACAATCAGGAGATCTATGTCATCGACGCTCAACACCGGTTCAACTTGAATATCGAATTTGGTGCCTTCAACTTTGAGGACGCCGCACTCTCGTTCGCGGTTTACATCGAAAACCTCCTCAATCAAGACTTCTATCATTCCAATCGCGGCACATCGCCGTTGCAATACCTACAGAATCCGCGCAACTTTCGTTTTACCGGGCGCATACGTTTCTGATCGGCGAGACGAATCAGGTCGTCGTTTCAAGTCGTGGATCATCGATGCCCTTGTTTGCTTAAATGCGCCACAGATAAATATGCTCGCTAGCGGCTTTCGCAAGTTTTTTCGCTTTGGCGGCACAACCGGTGATGACATCGACATCGGCCGAATCACTATGACCGGGCACAACCAAAATCGCCGCGCTACAACTGATCAAGGGAAATTTTTTCTGATCCCCGTACCGATCTTCCGCAACAATAAACCCTTGCGTGCGCGAAGTCTGGTCATAAAAACTCGAGGCATGCTCCGAGAAGGCTTGCAGTAAACTTTTGACTGCTGCTACGACGCTGTTCTCGCTGATATCGACAGTCCCAGCAAAGAAATCATCTCCACCGATATGCGAAATGAACCAGCGGTTTCGGGGCAAGTCTTTGGCCATCAACTCCGCAAACAGCAAGATGACGCGGTCGCCCTGGCGAAAGCCAAAGGTGTCGTTGAACGGTTTGAAGTTGTCAAAATCGAAATAGACATAAAACCGCACCTTGACAGCGGTATTCAAGCTCTCCAAAAGGTAATCGAACAGGGCATTATTGCCAGGTAGCTTGGTTAACGGATTCTGATCGCGGGCGAACCCGAGGTTTTTTTCGTGAAGCAAACCCAGCAATGCTTGACTGGAAAGAAAACCTTTGTAGACAAAATCATCAACCACGATAATACCTGGCGAATCGGTATTCGTGGCATAAACCTCCAACAGGTGCTCGGCCGATTGGCGCAGATCGACCCACGGACATCGCGTGATAAACTGATCGAGCCGTTGCCGATAGGCTCGATTGGACAGTAAATCTTTGCCATAAGCTGAATAGACGAAACCCTTGATATCGCACTCACGAATAACACCCAACGGCTGCCGCTGCCGGTTCAGGACCGGGAAAAAGCTACGGTTTTTAAGCTTGCTAAAACAGTCAAATACCTCAGGCATTCCCATCTCGGCATCGATCGTAGGGATGTTCTCCATCCAATTTTCGATGCGCCCACGATCATTTCGTCGGCTACGTCGGTCCCGCAAGTTAATTCGCGGCACCTCTTCATAACGCAAGCGGACATCATCGATTGCGACCGTCGGATGAGCAATCAAAAAACCCTGTACTAATTCGCAACCGATTTCCTTACACGCCAGAAAATCCAACTCTTCCTCCACGCCTTCCGCGACCACGATAACGCCGAGCACATGCGCTAAATCGACGATATTGGCAAGAAACAGTTTCTTTTTGGCTTGGGCAGCGATCCCAGTCGTCAAGCACGGGTCGATCTTAATCAAGTCGGGGGGCGAATCGAAAAATTGCTTTAGCGGCGATGTTCCGGTACCGAAATCATCGATCGCAACTTGGTAACCGTTGCCATGAAATTGCTTGAACGTTTCGGTTCGCACTGTCGGCGTGAGTATTGTGCAATCGTCCTTGAACTCGTAGCAGATCAGATCCGGGCGCAGTCCCACCGCCGCGACCAGGCGATCACACAATAGTTCGTGTTGCGAGCCAAGGGCAATCACGCGCAAATCAAGATTAATGAAACACTTGTACTGGCCCGATGGGGACAAACCGGCAAACTTCTGCAAGGCGATCTCGCGCAACACCAGGTCCACCGAAGCCAACCAGTGTTTTTGCTCGGCGAAATCAAACAGGGCAGCGGCCGTTGTAAAACCGAGGGTTGGTTGACCACGCAGTAACGCTTCGAAGCCATAGGGCGTACCGGTGTGCATATTGACAACGGCCTGAAAGGCAAAATCGATGTGTTGACGTAGTCGGTCAATCAATGCCTCTTCAGTCGCACTCGAAAGTTCCAAGCCACCACTCCTTTATCGCAATTGCGCTGGCGGGGTTTGCTTGCCCCTAACAACACCGTCAGGCAGATTAGCTGCCTTAAAACGCGATGACCATCCTACCCCCGTCAACAAGACGGTGCCCAACAAACTGGCTATTTTCGTCAATGATCGTGCCACCGCGACGGAAACTCAAGCCGCACGCTTGGTCCGCAATGTAGACGCCGGTTTGATACAACCGCGACGACCGATCTTTTGGGTAGGTCAGTAACGCCTGATAAATTTGCGGATCGTGGTTGTACGGGCCATCGGTTTCATCGATCAACCGGCCATTTTCATCGAAGATTTTGAGATTGGCGCCTTCGCGACCGAACATCGGTTTAGCAACTTGCGGGATACCCGCTAACGGTGAAGTACTCGCCTCCACCAACAACGGCGATTGCGGAAACAACTGTTTGAGTAATGGTAGCATGCCTTTGCTTTGAAACATCACCGTGTAGGCAGGATTGAGCATGACGGCACGGCGAGCTCTGCTGATCTCGGTCAGTATGGCAACCAGCTCCGGTTCTTCGCTTGCCATGATTTCCCACGGCCAGAGTTTGAACCACATTGCACAACGCTCGTTATGCGGACCGAAAATACCGTCGTTCTCGCTGAACCCGACTTCATCGAAATAGCAAAACGCCGTGTTGTAACCTGCATCCTGCGCCATTCGCTCGAGCAAGCGCACACTGTCCTCGTCTTCCTCACCGTTTCGCATGCAGGAAAACAACAGAATCTCCCCCGTATAAAACTCATCGAATCGATCGAGGCCATGTTGATCGGTGACGATACGAGCGAGATTGTCGCGAATGCCGTGGTAGAGATTGTCGAATCGAGCCGACAGCTCTAGTCCGTTCACTTTGAGCAAGGCAGGCAACACCACCGCGGTTTCCACAATGCCGGTCGGCGTGTCGGCATTGAATTCGACGAGCTGAATGGGTAAGCCATCCAACCCGCCGGCAAAGTCGAAACGACCGTAGACATGACGATCGGCGTCTTCCCAGCTATGCCGAATCAGCTCGATCAAGTGCTCGGGAATCCCGAGTAAAGTGAACAGGTCATTGTCGATGACGTGTTGACCGGCCTCCAAATACATCCCGACCAACGTATTCGCTGCCTCGAAGTAGGCATTGGCCTCGGCTTCATCCACGACAAGCAGTTCGTTCGCGACGTAAAACGCACCGTCGTCATCCATCAGCCAGTTCACCCCGATCGTTTCCATCAACCGGGAATCAAACGGGGCAAGCGTCTGCGTGGTCACCATTATCTAACCTCCGAACGAACCGCTACGGGAGGATGACCGGGAGGACGATGTCGATCCAAACCCACGCTTTGGCGCCGGATCGGCAGATTTCCCTGCCGTGGTCGTACTCGACCGGTTTGCCGGTTGCGAAATCGACGCCGTCGGCCGAGTCACCGCCTGTTGATGACGTTGGAAATTGGCATTGCCGGCGAGCTTGTTCGCCAACATTCCCCCGATCAGGGAACCGGCGGCCACCGCCAAAATCGTTGCGCCCAATCCCAAACCGCCACCGGTCGCGCTTGGCTCTTCATTGAGTGCGGAGGTGCCCGATTCATAGCGCGCGGCCTCTTCTTCCGCCAACGCCTTCAGTTCGTCCGACGTCATGACGCGCTCGTTCCCGTCAAGATCACGCAATACCGCGCGGGTGTCGCCTTCGGTCGGATAACGTTCAGCAATCTCGTAGCGCGCCGGATCGGCCGCAACCTGCTCGATTACCAGAAAGAAATTTTGGGCGTTCAAATCCGATCGCAGATTTCCCATCTCGGCGCTCTCGGGTTCCCCGGAATCGGGCGGACTGCAACCCTGTAGATTCGCTGCGATCGCCAAGCCAAGCCCACCGAGGGCGAGATAGGACACGATCGACTGAGTAGGTTTCATGATTTCAGACCTCTTGCGGTTGGTTCATCGCTTTGATGGCGACAGATGCTTGCATAGATCGCCAAGACTGTCCACTGCTGCCAATAAGGCGGTTTCGTCTCGCGTCCCCGGCTCCCAGCCAACTTAGGCGCCATCGCAATAAACCGACCAAATCGGCCAAGCCGTCCCTGCCGGTTCGATGTCATCATGCCAATCGTTCTCGGCGATCCGCCAGGTCGCATCGCCCCTTGCGGGTTGCTTGGGACCGCCGCGCTCTAGCCTGAGGTGACGGCAGTCGCGGCGTCAGTCATCGCGCGCAGGCGAAGACCATAACGGTTGCCGCATGGGTGCCAACCTCGAGAACGGTGGCGGGAATTGGTCCTAATCGCCATGGGCCGACGCATGCGCCACTTTTTCAATTAGCCATCGTCATCTTGATTGCGGATCGGTACACTGAGCGGCGCTTCGCCTTTTGATGATGAGCGACGCAACGGACAGCATCTTAAAGCCCCGTCTTACCGGATCACGGTTTTCTTGATGTTGGTCATTGCTATTTCAATGTGAGGAGGTTTTTCAATGACGATCTTTATCGTGGGCTTAGTCCTCTTTTTCAGTTCGCATCTCATCCCGACCATTCCGGCATTGCACAACGCTTTAACGAACGCACTCGGGGAGAAACCCTACAAAGGAGTTGCGTCCTTGTTTGCCTTGGCCGGGTTTATTCTTATGGTCTTTGGATTTGGCGATGCGAAAAGTCAAGTTCCCATGGTCGTGTGGCAGCATCCGCTGTGGACGCAATATATCGCTTTAGCACTGATGCCGCCAGCATTCATCTTATTGGTTGCCGCTTATGCGCCCTCGAACATCAAGCGGTTTACCCGTCACCCCATGCTCTGGGGCGCAACGCTTTGGGCCCTGGCGCACTTGGCAAACAACGGCGAACTGATCGCCATGATTCTGTTCGGCAGCTTCCTGCTCTATTCGCTGTTCGTTATGATCTCCGCCAACGCCCGCGGCGCACAGAAAGCGACCGTCCCCATGCCGATTTGGCGTGACGCGATTGTCGTGGTCATCGGAATCGTGTTGTATGCGCTGGTTGCCCACTTCCACGCCAACTTGTTCGGCGTGCCCGCGATGGTGCATCCGGTTTAGGCAGCTTAGCCCGGCAGCGGGCTTGCCAACCCGCGAACAGGTGTTGACATCCTGTCACCCTTGGCGCGCGAGGTCCCCGTCGGATCGAACCCACGGGGGCTTTGCGACGATGGATGACTATCCATTGTGAACGGTTGCAAAGTTTTTCCAAGAAAAGCCTGCTGTGTCCGGTCTCCCCGCGGGGGAAAGAACACAAGAATCGATGAAACGAGCGACACTTAATCGCAAAAAGGTTGGCGAGAACACCATGATGTCCGCAGACACGCAAGAACACCGGATCGGCTGGATCAAATTGGCTCCGGGCATTCGCCCGCGACATGGCTGGGTATTTCTGTCCGCCGCGTTTTTCTCCATTGGCTTGATGACGTTCGTCGCCATCGGCCAAGCGTATGTGCTCAACGAACACTTGAAAATCCCGACTTCGCAACAGGGCACCATCAGTGGCAACTTGGTGTTTTGGACCGAGGTCGTTGCGCTGTTGTGTTTCATCCCGGCCGGCATCTTGATCGATCGCATCGGCCGCCGGGTCATTTACATGATCGGCTTCTTCTTGCTCGCACTCGCCTATATGCTCTACCCGCTGGCAAGCTCCGTGAATGACTTGTTCTTGTACCGCACGGTCTATGCCCTTGGAATCGTTGCCATCGCCGGTGCCTTGTCGACCGTGCTGGTCGATTATCCCAGCGAGCCGAGCCGCGGCAAACTCGTGGCCATGATCGGCTTTCTCAACGGTCTTGGGATCGTCTTTATCAATCAATTTTTCGGCACACTACCGCAGTGGCTTGCCAATCATGGTATGAGTGGCACCGAAGCCGGTTTCTATACTCATCTCGGCATTGCCGGACTGGCGGTTTTGGTCGGTATTTTGGTCGGATTTGGCCTAAAGCCCGGAACGCCCATCGACCACAAGCAACGCCCATCGGCCAGGACCTTGTTTTGGAGCGGTTTTGCCAGCGCCAAAAATCCACGCGTTTTACTGTCCTATTGTGCGGCGTTCATCGCTCGCGGCGATCAGTCCGTCAATGCCACTTTCCTCGTGTTATGGGGAACCGCCGCCGGATTGGCTGCCGGCATGGCCTCACCGGAAGCCGTCAAAAACGGCACCGTCATGTTTATCCTGGCACAAGTCGCGGCCTTGCTTTGGGCACCCATCCTTGGCCCGATTCTGGACCGGTTCGATCGCGTCAGTGGTCTTGCGGCCAGCATGGTGCTCGGCGCCATCGGCAATCTGGGGGTTGTACTGCTCGCCGACCCACTTGCCAAATCCGCGCTGGTGTTTTACGTCCTGCTGGGCATCGGTCAGATCAGCGTCTTTTTGAGCGCGCAATCGCTGATCGGGCAGGAAGCGCCGGCGGATAAACGCGGGGCGATTCTCGGTGCATTCAACGTCTCCGGGGCGATTGGTATTTTGCTCGTCACCTGGATTGGCGGTCGCATGTTCGATGCTATCGACCCACGAGCGCCTTTTGTCTTGGTAGGAACCATCAACCTACTGCTGTTCGTCGCGGCGCTTTACGTGCGCATACGATGGGGCGCGATGGTGCCGCGCCCCTCGTCGCATTAGACCTTGACCGAATCGTTCTGCTGGCTTAAGTCGGGTCCGATTCAGTCGACCCGTCGTCGCCACCTCGAACCGATTGCCATCCGGCCGGTCAACCGGTGCAAAGGTTTTTGCAGAAGAGTCCGCTGCGCCCTTTCGCCGGCGGGCAGCGGACGCAAGAGCTTATGAAACGATTGATACAATAAAATCGTAATATTCGGCGATCTCTGCTACAGTTCGGTCACCTGGCCATCGTTATTGAGAGCATCGCCCATGGGAACTGCATCGTTTGCGGCGAATCGCGCATTGCAGCGAGTGCTGGCCCACCTCGGTTTAGCCGCAACACAGACCATCGACTCGTCCTCGGCTCCGCCTGGGCAAAACTGGCATTTCACATGCGTACAACTCCTGTGCAGCCCCCTCGGTAAATCCCTGCGACACTTGCTCGTCTTGTTCGTCGCCATCGCCGTCGGGCTGCTTGCGAACGCGCTCGACCTCCCCGGACGCATCATCTGGCTAGTGAGCCTGGCCGTTGCGGTCGGTGCTGTGGCGGTGATCATTTTCGGCATGTTACAAACCATCCGGCGCGAATTGGTTCAACCCATGGCGGAGTTACGTCAGTGGGCGATGCGGCTGCAACGCGGTCAATACGACGCTCGCCTACCGAGCGCCCGTTACCAATGGTTTGCCGATCTCGCGCATGACATCAACGCATTGAGCGAGACACTGGAACGCTTGTCGAGCGACATGCAATCGGAAGTTCAACGCCAAACCGAACACCTGGAACGCAAGACCCGATCACTCGAGATCCTCTACGATGTCGCCGCCAGTATCAATGCGTTCCGTGATCTAGACGATCTTCTCACGCGCTTTTTGCACACGTTAAAGCAAGTCACGCAGTCTCGCGCCGCCAGCGTTCGCATTCTCGACGAAAACCAGAACATGCGGCTCGTTGCCAGTGAAGGTTTGGCACCCGGGTTAGCCGAACGCGAGCAGATCATGGACGCGAAACGCTGTCTTTGTGGTGATGCGGCACTATCTGCCGCCATCCGCTGCCAGACCGATCTGCGTACCTGCGAGCGAGTCGTCAACCATCAGTTTTTTCCCGAGGAGGATCTCCTGATGGTGGCGATTCCACTGAAATATCAAGACGAAGTCCTTGGCGTCTTCAATCTCTTTTTGGCCAAAGACAAGATCAAACTCGACCATGACATTCGTAACTTATTGAGCAATATGGGCTGCCATCTCGGCATGGCGATCGCGAAGGCAAGGCTCGACGAAGAGTCCCAACGTCTGCGAATCATGGAGGAACGCACCCATGTCGCCCACGAGCTGCACGACTCGTTGGCCCAGAGCCTTGCCAGTCTGCGCTTTCAAGTGCGCATCATGGATGAGTTTATCCAACGCGAGGATCACAAGGCGGTCGTGACCGAGCTGGAGAAAGTCGAGAACAGTCTCGACGAGTGCTATCGGGAGCTACGCGGCCTGATCAATCATTTCCGTGCACCGACCAAAGCGCAAGGACTGGTTCCCTCGATCGAATTCTTGGTCGAACGCCATCGTCAGCACACCGGTGCCAACGTATTCTTTCAAAATGAACTGCATGGCGCGCGGTTACCGTCGGACATCGAGATCCAAGTGGTGCGCATTATCCAAGAAGCCTTGAACAACGCGCAAAAGCATAGCCAGGCCGATACCGTTCGGGTGCTCTTGCGGCGTTACCCGCGCGGCGTCTTCGAGGCGCTGGTAGAAGACGATGGAACCGGCATTACAGAGCCCGAGTTACCGCCCGGTCCAGGCGAGCGAGTCGGTTTGAAAATCATGCGCGAACGTGCCGAACGAATCCACGGCGAGCTGCGCATCGAAAGCGAACCCGGCGAAGTCACGCGG
>CAZWQC010000052.1:9180-11401 GCA_964635785.1 uncultured Ectothiorhodospiraceae bacterium | reverse complement strand
TGTTGGTCGTCGGCGGCGGCGGGCGGGAACATGCCATCGCCTGGAAGCTAGCGCAATCCCCCTACGTTGCCGATGTGTTCGTGGCACCGGGCAACGCAGGCACAGCGCGCGAGGCGAAAGTCAGCAATCTCCCGGTTGCTGCCGAGGATATCGCGCGTTTGTATGCTTTTGCCCGGGATCGGCGGATCGATTTGACCGTCGTTGGTCCGGAAGCGCCGTTGGTCGCCGGCATCGTCAATACGTTTCGCGATGGTGGCTTGCGGATTTTCGGTCCAACTCGTGGCGCGGCGCGACTGGAAGGCTCGAAAGCCTTCGCTAAAGCGTTCATGCAACGCCACTGCATTCCCACCGCTCGCTTCGGCGTCTTCACCGACTTTGCCGCGGCCGCCGAGTTCATTGCGCACCAAACCATGCCTTTGGTCATCAAGGCAGATGGCTTGGCGGCAGGTAAGGGTGTGGTGATTGCGCAAAGCCGCCAAGACGCCATCGCGACGGTGCGCGCGATGCTACTTGACGGCAAGTTCGGCGTGGCTGGACGGCAAGTGGTCGTCGAACATTTTCTGTCGGGCGAGGAAGCGAGTTTTATTTGCCTGGTCGATGGGGAGCGGGTTTTGCCCCTGGCCTCGTCGCAAGACCATAAAGCCCGCGATGATGGTGATCATGGCCCTAACACGGGTGGCATGGGAGCGTATTCACCGGCACCGGTCATGACGGCTGAACTCAATGATCGGGTGATGCGGCGCATCGTCGAGCCAACGATCGCCGGACTCGCGGCGGAAGGGCACACGTACATCGGATTTTTATATGTCGGGCTTATGGTAGGCGAAGATCGTGTTCCCCGAGTACTCGAGTTCAATTGCCGTTTGGGCGATCCGGAGACCCAACCGATCTTGTTGCGCTTACGTGCCGACTTGTTCGAGCTGATCGATGCGGCGTTGAGCGGTGGGTTGGCGCCGGTGGCCTGCGATTGGGATCCGCGGCCGGCTGTCGGTGTGGTATTGGCCGCCCAAGGTTATCCTGGCGTGTACCACAAAGGCTTTCCCATTCACGGGTTACCGGACTTGGAGCCTGCGGACAGCAAGATTTTCCATGCGGGCACCCGGCTGGTGAACGATCGAATCGTGACCGACGGGGGTCGTGTGTTGTGCGTGACGGCCATGGGCAATTCGGTGCGCGAAGCGCAACAACGTGCCTATGCGGCAATGGCGCCGGTGTACTGGGAGGGCGTGTTCTATCGGCATGACATCGGTTATCGGGCGATTGCCCGCGAGGCCGTCGACGGACTCGACACGGTGAGAACGGTTTGACTATGTTGCGATTTAGAACGGTTGTGAACAATTCCGACCAACAGCCCCAGCGAGTGGGAGAAAGATTCATGAATGATGTGTTGACTGCAGAACCCTTGAAAAGCGATCGGGAAAGCCTGAAACAGGCCATTCGCGATAAGCTTGTTTATGGTGTGGGAAAGGATCCCGCTCAAGCCACCAATCAGGATTGGTTGAACGCGACCGTCGCCGCGATTCGCGACCGCGTTGTCGAACGTCGTTTGGCAACGATGCGCCACTATGACGAAGGACAAGTCAAGCGAGTGTACTACCTGTCCATGGAGTTCTTGTTGGGCCGGTTGTTTGCGAATGCGTTGATCAATTTAGGTTTGTACGATACGACGGTACAGGCGCTCGAAGAACTCGGCGTCGATTTCCACAAGATCGCCGAATTGGAACCTGACGCCGCCTTGGGTAATGGTGGTCTCGGTCGTTTGGCGGCCTGTATCTTGGACTCCCTAGTGACCCAATGTTATCCAGGTTACGGTTATGGCATTCGCTACGAATACGGCATGTTCCGTCAAGAACTGCGCGACGGTTGTCAGGTCGAGCACCCGGACAACTGGCTACGCTACGGTAACCAATGGGAATTTCCGCGCCAAGATCTGATTTTCAAAGTCGGTTTCTACGGTCATGTGGTGCAGCACAGCGGCCCTGGTGGCGAGCCGATCTGCCATTGGGAAGGCCGGCAAGAAGTCGTGGCGATGGCTTACGATTACTTAGTCCCAGGTTTTAATACGAAAAACGTCAATAACTTGCGTCTTTGGAGTGCGAAATCGACGCGGGATTTCGACCTGACCTACTTCAACGAAGGCGATTACGTGCGCGCGGTGGAGATGAAAAACGAAGGCGAGAACATCTCCCGTGTGCTGTATCCCAACGACGCGACAGCGATT
>CAZWQC010000052.1:0-9170 GCA_964635785.1 uncultured Ectothiorhodospiraceae bacterium | reverse complement strand
GGGAGTTGCGTTTACGCCAGGAGTATTTTTTCGTTTCCGCCTCCTTGCAGGATATCCTGCAACGGCACCTGGAAGGGGGGTTCACCCTGGCCGCGCTGCCAGACAAAGTCGCCATACAGCTCAACGATACCCACCCGGCCATCGCCGTGCCGGAACTCATGCGGATTTTGGTCGATGAGCATCGCTTGCCCTGGAGCGAGGCTTGGGATATCTCCCGGCGTACCTTCAGCTATACCAACCACACGTTGATGCCCGAAGCGCTGGAAACATGGCCGGTCGAATTGTTGGAACGGGTTTTGCCGAGACATCTGCAGATCATCTACCGGATCAACGACGAGTTTTTAAAGCAAGTTCGCCATCAGCATCCCGGTGACAATGAGTTGGTGCGCCGGGTGTCCCTCATCGACGAAGACGATGGCCGTCGGGTGCGCATGGCCTACGTGGCCGTGGTTGGTAGCCATCGGGTCAATGGTGTGGCCGCTTTGCACACGACCTTACTTAAGCAAGATCTGTTTGCCGATTTCGAGCGTTTGTTCCCTGGCAAGCTCATCAACGTGACCAACGGGATCACGCCACGGTTGTGGTTACACCAGTCTAATCGCGGTCTAAGTCAGCTGATTACCGAACACCTGGGTAAGGAATGGGTGAATCGGTTAGATGACTTGCGCGGGTTGGAGAAGTATGCGACGAAGGCAGACTTCCAGCGCAAGTTTACCGATGTCAAGGCCGCCAACAAGCGCCGTTTGGTGCGTTTGGTTGCGGAACGCGCAGGGATCAAGCTCGATCCGGCCGCCCTGTTCGACGTCCAAATCAAGCGAATACACGAATACAAACGGCAATTGTTGAACCTCTTGCACGTGATTGTTCTGTATAACCGGATTCGGGATGGCAAGGCCGACAATCGGGTTCCACGGGCCGTCATTTTTGGTGGCAAGGCGGCGCCCGGTTATGACATGGCCAAGCGCATTATTCGCTTGATCAACGATGTTGCCGAGGTAATCAACAACGATCCGCACACAAAAGAGCGCTTGAAACTCGTGTTTTTCCCGAACTACGACGTGAGTTCCGCCGCCGTGATTATCCCGGCTGCCGATCTGTCGCAACAAATCTCCACGGCTGGAAAGGAAGCCTCGGGTACGGGTAACATGAAACTTGCGCTCAACGGTGCGTTGACCATCGGTACTATGGATGGCGCGAATATCGAAATTCGCGAAGAAGTGGGCGAAGACAATATTTTTATCTTCGGCTTGCATGCCGATCAGGTCGCTGATTTGCGCCAACGGGGCTATCGACCGCGTGATTACTACGAGCGCAGTGACGAACTTCGCCGGGTCGTGGACATGATCGGCGAGGGCTTTTTCTCACCGGAAGAGCGCCACCGCCACATGCCGATCGTCGACAACCTCCTAAGCTATGATCCTTTCCTGGTGTTGGCAGATTTCGACAGCTATATCGCGACGCAAGAACGCGTGGACGAGTTGTACCGAGATCAGACCGAATGGGTGCGAAAAACCATTTTGAATACGGCGCGGATGGGTAAATTCTCCATCGACCGCACTGTCTCGGAGTACGCCGAGCAGGTGTGGGGCGTTACCCAGGAGCGCTCTGCCTAGTCTTCTCGATGCCATTGAGATCAATCGTTCCCGCGCAGCTAGGCGTGGGAACGATTTCGACTCGAGCTCACCGGCTTGTCCTGGTTCGCCTCGAGCCTGGGTCCGTGAGGCCACCAAAGCGAGCGGACGGGAAGCTCTTAGGCGCGATTGCCGTGTTCAATACCCCGTTTTCGAGCCATTCGTTCGGCACTCATCACGTTGGCCATCGCTGTCCTTCAGGCTCGCCAAATCAAACGACTCAAGTGCTGTCAGAGTGTCAATCGGCGTTAGCGTCTCGCCCATTTGCAACCACAACGATGCCAAGCTCACCCCGTCGAGCGGGTGTATCCATTCCCCGGCAATATCCGCCGCCGGGCCAAGCACGAAACTTTGTTCTGTCAGTTCTGGGCGTGGCAATGAGAAAGCGTCAGTGGTCAACACGACGTCAGCGTACAATAACAAATCCAAGTCGATGGTCCGATCGCCAAACCGAGGACCGTCGCGTCTGCGACCAAGTCGGTCTTCAATGCGCCGAAGTTCTAGGACCAATGCAGCCGGTGACGCTTCGGTCACAAAACGCACCGCCATGTTGTGAAACGGTGGCCCATCAAACCCGACCGCGTCGGAGACATAAATCGGCGAACACGTCAATGGCCCGAAGTTGACATTGAGCGAACGCAGTGCCTTTGGGATATTTCGTTCGGGTGCGAGATTGCTACCGACACTGACCAGTACCGGGTTCATCGCTGCCCACGCTCGATCTGGATCCCGACCTCGCGCGCACCGCGTACCGCCCCCGGTTTGGCGATCCGAAGGCGTAACCACAGGACGCCAAACTCGGATTGAATCCGCTCGGCGAGCGTCTCGGCGAGTGTTTCGACCAGGCGATAGTCGCTTGCTTGAGTGATCTGCACGACCCGTTTGGCAACGGCCTTGTAGTCCAAAGCCTGGTCGATCGCATCGGTCGCTGCACTTAGCCTGATGTCGGTACCGAGCTCGAGATCGATCCGAACCTGTTGGCGGATGCGGCGTTCCCATTCGAAGATACCGATCGTTGCTTCGATGCGAAGGTCGGTGATAAAAACGATGTCCACGGGATCCTAATTGGCTGTGGGATGGGAAGCTCAGTCTAACGGTGATCCGTCGGTCATGCCAGTTGCCGATGAACCGAAACCGCGGATGGGCTGGGTGACTTGACGCTAGGAGAACGAATCACGCAAAGTCGATGGTAATGCCGTTCGTGCGTTACTGTCGCCGTTTGCGCGAGAAGGTCACGTTTTCTAACATATCGTTTCATACGTACTGGCGTGGCTTTCCCTGCGGGGGAAAACAGGCCGCAGTGCATTTGTGCAAAATCGTTTGGAACAATCACTATCAGGTAAGAACGATAAGATGAGTAACTCGATCGAAGGCGCCACGACTGGCGCGGAACGACTGAAATCCAAACAAACCGTGGCCGACATCTTGGAGGTGGCGTGCTCGTTCGAGGCGACGGCACGGGATTTTTATCGGCAACTGCTAGGTCAGGTCGGTGAGCGGATGCAAGACTTGGTCGCGGAACTTGCCGTCGAAGAGCAGCGTCACTTCGATTTGCTCGCCGATCTTGCGGCTCGTCCGGATATCGCCGAGCATATCGATACGCTGCTTGAGGAGCCCGCAAGTCATCAGCGCTTTATCGACGCGTCGCAGCTCCCCGATTTGGGGGCCTACCCGGACGATCAGGCGATATTGCAGTACGCCATCGGTCGGGAGGAGATGGCGTACGAGGAATACAACAATCTCGCCGAGCAGGCGCCGCCTGGTCCCATCAAGGATGTCTTCCGATTCCTCGCCCGCGAGGAACTCAACCACAAAGCCGACCTGGAACGTTTGTATGGCGAATTGGTGCATGGTCACTGGTCGAGTTAGGCGGTGGGTTTTGGCATTGGATTTGTGGCGCCAATCGGGATGGCAATAACCGATTGGGCGGCGGCTGAGCGACCCCGTGAAAAGTTGCTGCAACGGGGCGCTACCGCGTTGTCCGATGCGGAGTTACTGGCGATATTCTTACGCACTGGCGTCCCAGGTAAAACGGCTGTGGACCTTGCTCGGGATCTGCTCGATGGCTTTGGTGGGCTGCGTCCCATCCTCGAGGCATCATTGGCGGAGTTCTGTCAGGGCAAGGGTCTTGGCGAGGCGAAGTACGTTCAGCTTCAGGCGGTGTTGGAAATGGCGCGGCGGCATTTGGCGGAGCCACTCAAGCGCGGCGAAGCCCTGACCAGCCCGGAATACACCCGTCGGTTCTTGACGGCGCACCTGCGCCATCATCCGTATGAGGTCTTTGCCTGTTTGTTCTTGGATAACCGCCATCGCGTCATTCGCTACGACGAGCTGTTTTTCGGCACGATCGATGGTGCCAGCGTGCATCCGCGGGAAATCGTGCGGCGCTGTATCCAGCATAATGCCGCGGCAGTCATTTTCGCCCACAATCATCCGTCGGGAATTGCCGAACCCAGTCGTGCCGATCGCGATCTCACTTCGCGGCTCGTTGCCGTGCTAGCTTTGATTGACGTGCGGGTTCTCGATCACTTCGTCATCGGTGATGGCGAGGCCGTATCCTTTGCCGAACGGGGTTGGCTCAGTGAGTGACTTGGCAGGGTCTTGGGGTGGATTATTGGGTGCATTATGGCAACCACCGTATGGCCTGGTGTCGGATCGGTCGGCAATTCATCAACCACACCTGATGACGGCAAACGCAACGCTGTTTTGCATCAACTTGCTGGGTTTATCGGGAACCGGAAAAACGCGTACGGCACTGTCTTTGGCGTCGCTGCTGATGGCGCGGGGCGAGGCCGCGGTGGTGCTCCACACCGATCTTTGGAAAGTAACGCTGCGGCCTGACTTTCCCGAGCTACGTGGTCCCGCTTACGCAGGGAGTGTGGGGGAAATCCGCGCACGCGCAAAGATTGTCCATCCGTATCTCGTTGCGCAAGCCGACAAAGCGAACAAAGACGGCTATTGGCTAATCGTTGAGGGTACACTAGGGTTGAGTTTGGGGTTGCCCCAGGCGGTGCCGATTGTGCTGACCTTGCCGGAATCGATCCGACGACATCGGGTACGGCAGAAACCTGCGAGCGCAAGGGATCGGCTAGTCAAGTCGTCGCTGACGAACTACCGTGCTTGTTTAGACGCGCTATCGGTAGCACAGGCCCGATGTTTCGATTGCACTGGCCGGGTCGAATCGCTTAGCGAAGCCATTTATCGATATGTGATGACCACAGACCACACAGGGCCTCATTCCTATGACCGGATTTCCTGAAGATGATTGAGTTGCAAGGGCGTTACCATGTCAGTCTGGCGCGAGCCGAGGTGGGGTTGGGCAAACCGCGGTATGGTTGGTGGTGGCGAATTTCCATCAGCACCGTGCTCACGATCATCGGCGCAAGCCTATTGATCAGTCAATACAACGGTGGGCAGGGGAATATTTTTGTTGCGTTTATCGTGATCGGTATCGCAACCGTCGTGCTATTTGCCCGTGTGACCAATCCGCACCTTGCTCGTATGCGGGGTCTCGTTCGCTGGTTACGCGTCGTTCAGTCGGATACCCATGCGGACAGTCCCTTGCTGGGTTTTGTCGACCGCAAACCCTTGAATAAAGGCACCCCTTATCGCGAAGTGCGCAGTGCTGGCGGAAAAATGAAGCAGTATTACAAAGGTCGGTCGGCTGCCATCCGCCTGGTATTGGCGGATGGGAATCTACTGGCGTTTGAACTGGTCGGCCGAGTCAAAACGAAAGCCGGACAAAGTATACAGACATATCACGAATTGCGTGGGCGTCTGCGGCTGAACCCGTCCAAATATGGATGTCCCGAAAAAGAATGGCAAGCAAATGGTTTTACCATGCGTAGCGTGGTTTACCAAGGGCATTGCGATGTTTGCTTTTGGGGTGAGTTCCTCGCCAAACCCGACCGCAGACAATCCCGGAAAATCTCTGCCGTGCTGGACTTTGGCGTGTGGTGGTCGGCGGATCGCGTTTTAACAGCGATCTACGCGCGGTTGCGACGCCAAGGCGTGATTGATGATTGACATGTGTGCCGACGCGGGGCGAGTGCCCTTTGATTCTGCACAATCGGTTGGCTGGGTTGCTCAGCTCAAGGTTTTCTCCATCCGGATGGCTGTGCCGCCATCCGGGTAATAGCTCGGCAATCGTTGTTTGAACAAAAACCCCGTCCTGTGATAGAGCTGCAAAGCGGGTTCGTTGGTACTGCGGACTTCTAGGCTGATGAGTTGTTTGTTTTGGTCACGCGCTTGCTTTTCCCCAGCCTGGAGCAATTGGCGGGCGATGCCAAGGCCACGGAATTCGGCAAGGACAGCGATGGAGTAGATGCGAAGTCGTTTGGGATAGTTTAACAGTAAGATGTACCCAAGAAACGCCTGATCGCAGTCGGCGAGACACAGCGGATTGTGGCCGAGATGGTAACGAAGCTGGCGTCGGCTCAGTCGGCAATCCCCGTCGCTAAAGCATTGCTGCTCGATCGTCCACAGGGCTTGTGTATCCGTTGTGAGTCCGCGGCGAATGATCACGACGTCGTTTTCTGGTAAATCGTGTACTTGGGGATCAGCCGATCAGGCCGGTAGGACATTTTGACTTTCTTTAAGTTCTCGAACCCCATGTCATCGCCGACATTGATCCACTCACAGCCATACTGGGCTTTGAGTGATTTGCTGAATTCACGGAAAAGATACTGCGCACAGCCGAGTATCTCAAAGTCCGTTTTTTCAATGATCACGCTGGCGGTGTGGTCGTTGATTCGCTCCCCAACCGTAAATCCTTTCAGCTCGTTACCAATGAAAAGAACCTGACCCACGAGTTTCAGCGCTTGATAATGTGCGATCATCCGTTTGACAGACATCCGTTCCTGATAAATGCCCTCCAGAAATGGATCGGCTTCCTCTTTGGGCATAAACTTGATGCGATCACTGACCCATTTGTTAAACAGTAAGACGATATCGTTGCCATGGCTTTCGGCGTCCAGCGTCTGCACGACGACATCGGGATAGGCTTTACGAAACTTATTGATTTCATTTCGTTTGGTGTGATAAGGGTTGCCTCTTAGTTCGATCGGCTTTATAGACATAGTCGACCAGTTTCTTCTCGATGAGATAGTCCTTGAGTAAATCGAAGATAACCGTCCCTTCTTCCAAGTATTCGACAAATCCCTCCAATAGCTCCTCATAGACGTAGTCGATGCGAGAGTAGTTCATCGAGGAATTGTTGTGGTTCATGATCGAAAAGCACGCTTCGATCGCCCCGTAGGCGTTCTCCTTCTTGCCGAGCGGTGGCAGGAGCATGGATAGTTCGCTACCATTTAGGACAAATAGACAAAAGCAGTCATTAAGAACGGTATAGAATCCGCTGGGACCGGCTAGCCAAATGAAGTTGGCTGCAAAAGTATAATCACTGATATCGACGTTCAGTTCGTTGAGATAGAGTTCCATCTTCTCTTTGGAAGTCATGTTGAAATGCCGTAACCGATGACTATTGATCGTCAACGCAGACATGGTTGCTTTAACCTTAAACCGATGGTTGATGTAAAAATTGTCGTCCCAGTGGCAACCCTGTCGTCCGTCGGCGATTGCCTTTTGCGCAGCAGCAAAAGTTGATTCGTTGTTAGGGCCACTGTTTGCACAAAAACATGACCTAAGTCGCTGCGTTAGTCCAGGCTTTTTTTGCCGCGATCAGGATGCGTTTGTCCCGGCGTTGGCCAAGCCTGGCCAAGCGACCGAGCGCGTGGGTGCGTCATTGCGAATGGGTCATTATCGTTGACGTGCTTTGCCTTTGCTGCGGCGGCTGCGGTTGAGCATGTCTTGCGCATGAGCGTGGGTGGCAGCGGTCAGTTCGATGCCGCCGAGCATGCGTGCGATTTCATCGACACGGGCGACGGTGTCCAGTGCGTGGATGCGAGTCAACGGGCCAGTAGCCTGCGGTTGCTTGCTGACCAGAAAATGGTGGTCGGCCTGGGCGGCGACTTGGGGGAGGTGGGTGACGCACAAAACTTGGCGAGTGTTGCCTAAGCCAGCCAATTGCTGGCCAACGATTTCGGCGATGCGGCCACCAATACCACTGTCGACTTCGTCGAAAATGAGTGTCGGGATTGGCGTGGCATGGGCGGCGATCATTTGAATCGCAAGGCTAATGCGGGCGAGTTCGCCGCCGGAAGCAACTTTGGCCAAGGGCTTCGGTGGTTGCCCCGGATTGGCGCTGACACGGAACTCAACACTGTCGTTGCCTTTGGGAGTGGGCGCCGCATCCGCATGATGGGTGAGTCTGATGGCAAATTCACCACCTTCCATGCCAAGGGTTTGCATCGCGGTACTGATGCGCGCGCTCAGTTCGGCAGCGGCATTTTGGCGGCGCGAAGACAATGCAGCGGCGGCTTCCCGGTAAGTGGATTCGGCCCGGTTGAGTTGTGGGCGGAGTTGCTCACAGGCCTGGTCGGCTGCTTCGAGGTGCGCAAGTTCCTGGCTTAAACTGAGGGCGTGGTTTGGTAAGGCGCTTGGTTCAATGCGATGTTTACGTGCCAAATCTTGGTAGAGCGCCAACCGTCGCTCGACAAAGGCCAAGCGATCGGGGTCGACGTGAAGGTCTTCGCTGTACAGGCGCAAACGGACCGCGGCTTCGTCGATATGAATGTTGGCCTCGTTGAGCAGGGAAATCGCATCGGTAAGACGTGAATCGAGTGTGGCTGCTGGTTCGAGTTGACGGGTTGTGCGCTGGATGAGGCTGTGCAAGGACCAGTCATCATCCTCGTAAAGGGCGCGATACGCGGCTTGGGTGGAAGCAAGTAGTTGCTCGGCATGGCTTAAGCGCCTGAGTTCGTTGTCGAGTTCGTCGAGCTCGGTTGGGCTGAGATTGGCATCGCTCAGTTCGCTGACTTGGAAACGCAATAGATCAAGGCGGAGGCGGCGTTGTTCATGATGCTCACCATAGTCGCGCTGGCGTCGCTGCAGGGTATGCCAATGCCGGTGGTGGGCCGCGACCGCGGCGATCAAATCGGTCTGATCCAGGTAATTGTCGAGCAGCGATAATTGCTGGTCGCGTTGCATCAGTGAGTGGTGCTCGTGCTGACCGTGGATATCGACCAACATTTGACCGAACGTGCGCAACCCCTGTACATTGCACGGGTTATTATTGATGTACGCCTTCGAGCGACCGTCAGCGCTGATCACGCGGCGCAGATGACAGTCGGTGTCGTCGTCGAGGTTGTGTTCGGCAAGCCAGTTCTGGGCGAGTGGAAGGGCGCGCAGATCGACTCGTAGCTGCAGATCGGCACGGCGTGCACCATTGCGTACGGCGGTCGAATCCGCCCGATCGCCCAAGACTAGGCCGATGGCATCGATCAGGATGGATTTGCCGGCGCCGGTTTCGCCGGTTAGGGTGGTCATGCCCGGCATTAGTTCGAGCGCCAAGGCATCGATGATGGCAAAATCACGAATCAGAATTTCCGTCAACACGGCGGTGATCCGTACCTCATGGTTGTTCGAACCAGCGCAGCTTTGCCCGTACACCTCCTTTTGATGCGCCCGGTGCCGTTTTGG
>CAZWQC010000051.1:1392-11506 GCA_964635785.1 uncultured Ectothiorhodospiraceae bacterium | reverse complement strand
AGCACCCCGGCTACGCTCGCGCCCGCCCGGCACTGTCAGTCCCACCACAGGCGCAACGTCGCGTGTTGCTCCAGCTCATCGAGCAACGCCCCCTTGTTCTCACAGACATCCGGACACAACCGCTCCACCTCTTCGTAGAAGCGATCGAGATCGGCGGGCAGTGACAGAAACCTCAAGGTCGCACTACTCGGGTCGACGTCGCCGATCTCGATGCCGTATTGCCCGTCCCAACGGGCCAAAGTGGCGACGATCTCGTCGGTAGTAAGATCCTCGCTCGCTGTCGCCTTATCGTAGAGAGGTTGGAATCTCGGGTCGCGGGACTCCCGGATCTGGCGTATCTGGTCGAGCAACCCCTTGTCCATGCGGGCCGTGAGCCAGTCCGCAACCGCGTCATGCCCTGCCTGTCGCGCCCTGTGTGCCGCCGTCCACTCGATCGTGTCCCAGGCATAGCGGTCGACATCGGCACCGGCTTCGACAAGCCGCTCGACGATCTCGAGCTCACCCGTTGCGGCTGCCTCCATCAGCAGGCTCTCGCCTTCTCGACCGTCGTCTTCCGGCGGTGCACCATGACGCAGGAAGAGATCTACGCCGGCCAGGTAGCGATGCCGAACGGCCTGGCCCAGGAACCCCAAAGTCGGTTCGAGGCCGTGTCGAATCAGGAGCTCCAACATCGGGGTATTCTTGGCGTTGATCGTGTGGCGCACGAGATCCACGCGAAAGGTGGGCAGGATCTCCAGATCGCGCGTGGATGCGAACAGGCCTGCCGCCCGATCGACAGCGCCATCGTAGATGGCGCGCGCCAGCTCGCCGATCGAATCACCCTCCCTTCGCGCGCCATAGCGTCGCAGTAGCTCCTGTATCCGATCTCGCTTCGACTCATCGACGAGGGTGCTCGCCATCCAGGGCGTCCAACCGAGCTCGTCCATCAGGTTCGGATCGGCACCACCTGCCAGGAGCTTCTCCACTGCCCGGGATGAACCCTCATGTATGGCGTGCGTCAGCAGGGTGCTACCGGCGCGTACCGGTCCACGTGACGAACTGGTATCTGGGCAGATGCGATTCGGGTCCGCACCCGCCGCACAGGCCTCTTCGATATCCCTGATCGCCCCATATTTTCTCGGCTCGATGACGGCCTGCAACAGCCTTTGATTCAGCTTCTCGATGCCCATTCTTTGCCCCGACCATTCCCCCGATCCGCCGTGCCTGTCGAAGGGCAGGAAATCCAATCGCATGAAACTAACTATCGACCGATTCGTCCCTCACGTCAACAGGGTAGATCGGCTCAATAAAGCGCGAGTCCGCTCCAAAAAGGCACTTTTGGCCGGCGAGGTGCGCCAACCACTCCCGATCCGCTGCCTCGGCCCGCTCCCGCGCCTGCTCGTCCAGGCTCTTCCAGAACACTTGCACACACGCGATGAACAGTTGCAGCCGCGTGCAGATCGCCAGATGACTGTCCAGCAACGGGCTGTCCATCCGCAACGTCTCGCCCACCACCCCGAAACTGTTTGCATATTATCGATCTGCGCCGCGATATCCATACTTTTAGGAGTGGACACAAGTCTGATCCGCCGACGCACGGCCGTATTGTGCCAGCAGCGTCCCTCGAACACCTACCAGCACTCGGCCAGTCGGGCAAAGTCATCAAATCGCTACAAGCAAAACCATCTTGCCCATCGTTGAACCCGTTTCGATCGCAGTGTGGGCGGCCGCGGCTTCAGCCAGCGGAAACTGGCTGCTGACATGCACCTGCAAACGGTCTTCGTCAAAGAGCTTGGCGCAGTGTTTCAAGATATCCGCTTGATGATGCAAGGCGTCGTCCAGTCCGCTGAGCATCGGCGTTAGCATCAGCTCCAGACTCAACCGAAGATTGCGATTTCGCGCCTGTTGCCAGGGAAATTCCGCTGGCGGCGTGAGAATCGTGACCAAGTCACTGTAAGGACGCAAAACATCAAGCGTGCGACACAACGTTTCGCCACCGACGGTATCGAGCACGAGGTCCACACCGCCATGACTCCAAGCATTCACCTGGTCAACCCAATGATCGTCACGATAACGCACCACTTTATCCACGCCCAGCGACTCGACCAAACGCGCCTTCGCAGCGGTACTGACCGTGCAGCAAACATCGGCTCCGGCGAGTTTGGCTAACTGGATCGCAATATGCCCAACACCCCCGGCACCGCCGTGGATAAGCACTTTTTGTCCAGGTTCGAGCCGACCGCGATCATGAAGACTTTCCCAAGCCGTCAATAATACCAGCGGCGCCGCCGCAGCTTGGGGGAAATCTAGGAGTTGAGGTTTGCGCACAGCGACGAAATCCGGAACACAGACAAACTCGGCATAATTGCCACGCATCCCACCCACACCTCCATAGCAGTAATAGACCGCGTCACCCACCGCAAACCGCGTCACATCACAGCCCACCGCAGCCACGACACCAGCCCCGTCGCAACCGAGGATAGCCGGTTCACGGCCACCCATCACGGTACCGCGTTGCCGTTGTTTGGCATCCACCGGATTGACGCCCGCTGCCAGGATCCGCACCAGAATTTCCCGCGGCCCCGGTTCGGGCTTGGCGATGTTCTGTAACTCAAGATGATCGACCGGTCCTGGTGTGGTCATGACGATGGCGTACATTCGCGAGCCCTCCAAAAATCAGTGTTGGAACCAAAATAGTCTGACGAATCGCGCGGTCCTAGCGCTGCCACGACGACCTACCCATCTTCGCCACGCGTTTGCCGTGCATTGACGTTGGCGTTGCGCATCGCGGCGAACACAATCCCGGCCTAGCGGGCCACTTACCCGGCAACCCGAGCCCCTAAGTCCATGCCGCAATCGGCGCCCGCAGGTTGACTTTCCCGCTCCGTCACGCATCCGCCACCGCCGAAAGTGGCGCGCACAAAATCGGTACAAACAGTTCGTGCCAGGTCAATGCCCCATGTTGCGAGACGAAATTCGATTTGTACGGTGGCAGCGGTTCTTCCGGTTTATGCCGCTGGATAAGCACCCCGTCCTCCAGGATCACCACCAGATCGCCTAGGCTATGCCGCACCCAGTCACGATCCACAGTGGCCTCCTTACCGGTCAATCCCACCAAGTACTGGGCTTGTGCGAAATCGACGACCTCGCCGTCGTCGGCCAACCAATCTTCAAGCCAAGCACGAACCGGGGCTTCCGGCAGACCGCGCAAATAAACATGCATGACCCGACCGGAAAAACCGACGGCGTGGGTATGGGCTTGCAACCACGCCATCGGCTCGCCATACAATATCCGCCGTTTACGCAAACGACTTTGTCCATGATCGGCAACGATAAATACGCTGGTTTCATCCGCGATACGGGCGGGCAAGTGATTGGCCATGTACTTAAGCAGTGTTTCGATGTGCTGCACCCCGAGCGCAACATCATCGCTACTGCCACCGAGCACATGCGTCAAGCTGTCAATCAATGGCATATACAAACTGACGAACCCATGCGACATCTCACGCAGCATCCAAGCAGCCTTCTGGAATCCTTCGATCAATTCGCCATAAGGTACTCGGGGCAAATGACCATACGAGAATGTCGACAAACCACTATTGACAATCGGCCGCGGCAACAAGTGATAACCCAAGGGCGGCTCGATCGGCAGTTCATCTAAAATGCCAGGTTCGCGTTTCCAGACCGATGCATCGAAACCCGCCTTGGTCAACGAATGCTCAGCCCCATCGACATGCATGTTAAGCACATCCACAATCGCACCGGGGCAATTCTTCCAGATTTTATGCCCGGTCAAACCATGGCGGGCGGGCGCTAAACCTTGGTAAAGCGAGGACAAAGCACAGCTGGTAATGGTCGGAAAAACCGAGGTAATCCAGGTACCATATTCTGGGTAGAGGTTTTGCAGGTATCGCGTATGTCCCCACTCCCGAAACCCGAAACTATCCACAGTCAGTAACAATACCCGTTTGACACGTTGTGGCGTAGTCTTTGGCAAGAAGGGCAAAAGATCGGTGGCTGATGTGGGATAATCCAGCAGGCGCAACACCGTCGGCAGCACTTGTGTCAGACACCGTTGGTAATCCGGACGATACCATTGCCGTTGTCTTGTGCCACATGGTGTCCACGATAACCGGTACACATCGGACGGCGGTGCCTGAGCGAAGGAGTTGTCGGTGTGTTCAGGTATTTCGAGCATGGTTTAAGGTAATGTTGAATGTGAATGATTCGCGCCGAGTCAAACGATGGTCACGTCACTGAATACGTACGACCGATGCCACAAACGCCGACGTTCCTCCCTGGCTCTGCCCCATCGAATGACAAGCTCGCGCCGCGCGTTCCGCTGAGACGGGCAGATGCGACACCAACGCCTCTTAAGACGGCTTAAAAACCTCGGGCACGACGAATACGATGATAGGCCCGACTAATGTTCTGGGTGCGATCTTTAGCCGATTGGATAACATGCGCTGGCCGGCTCTGCGCAATCAACTTGTCGGGATGATGCTGGCTCATTAAGCGACGATAGGCAAGTTTAAGCTCGCTGGGACCGACGTTCGGAGACACGCCGAGGATCGCGTACGCATGACGCATATCGGCACTGAGCTCTTCGTCTTTCGGTTTACGATAACCTTTTTTGTGATCGGCTTGCCGCGCCGCTTTTTCCGCTTTGCGCCAGGCTTTTTGTCTGGCGCGCCAGCTCCGCTCGGCGGTCTGGTGTCGGTGTGGGCCAGTTTCAGCCTCATGCGGCCGCCACTGATTCCTCTCGCTTGCACGGCCACGACGATTACCACCCCCACGGAAATGACGATAGGCCGATGGTTCCCCGCTGTTGGCAATGATCTGTTCAACCTCCCAAGTCGAAAAACCGATTCGCTGGGCAATGCGAATCAGCATTTTCTCCTTCTCGGGCGTTATCCCGCCGGCAGCCGCAACCGCCGCCTGTGCTTCCAGAAAGACACGCAGGGTATCGAAGTGGCCACCGCATTCCTTGTAGAACTGCTTGAGCACACGATCGAGCGGAAAGTCGCCAGCTTTTCCTTCGTGAAACAGACCAATTGCGGTTCGACGCTGATCGGCAAGAAGACCCAGGCCCTGAATCAGCCGATCGGTTGCTTCGATTTCAGCCGGGGACACCCGGCCGTCGGCTTTGGCGAGATGTCCCATGACCGAAAACATCGCCAAAAAGAGGGAAGTGTTGTCTTTGTCGGCAGTTTGTCCGCGGGCCATGGGGCGCAGATAACGATAGCCGAAGTCCAACAGTTGGCCGACCGCAAGACCACCCAGCGCGCCATATAACCCCGATAGCATATAGCCGACGCCGCCCCCTAGGATTTTACCCCACCAAATCATGTTGATACGTCGTATGCGCTCAGATTGGAATCAAAACTATGGTAATACATTCGGGCGCCAGGTGTATCGGACGTTCGCCTATCATCGGACTGCGCCACACGCGGCGACGCCGACCGTGTCTTGCCGATGGCTTTTGGAGAAGGCTTGCATGATGCCGACCGGGACTTGGTATCGGGGTGAAAAATCTTTCACCCCGACCCCTAGATTGGTTTTTCAGTCCGGTTGGATCATTCGATCATCTTGATCTCAACGCGGCGGTTTTGTGCCCGACCTTCAGCGGTATTATTATCCGCGATCGGTTGGCTTTCACCGTATCCCTTGGTAACTAAGCGATCGTCAGCGACACCTCGCGCCTTAAGATAGACTTTTGCCGCAAGTGCCCGGCGCTCCGATAGTCCCAAGTTGTAGGCGGCAGGACCGACGCTGTCGGTGTGCCCGGCAATCTCGAACCGTGCCCGCGGATTCTCACGAATCTGCACTAGGCTGTCGTCGAGCTTGCGCTTCGCTTCACTGCTCAAGCGCGCGCTGTCGAAGGCGAACGTCGGTCGCGGGAACGACCAGTCAAACCCAGTGCTTTCGGTCTGTTTCGCAGCAGTCGTCGCACTTTCGATGGCTTGCTCGGCTGTCGTTGGGCAACCTCTGGCATCGACCGGCGTGTTCGGCGGCGTGTTTGGACAGGCATCCAAGTTATCGGCGACACCATCGTCATCGGAATCCAAAACACAGCCATACTCATCGACCACGACGCCTGGATCGGTTCCGGGACAACGATCCTCTGGATTGATGACGCCATCACCGTCGCTATCGAGCGGACAACCTTTGTCGTCGACCGGCGTGCCGATGGGGGTATCGGGACATTGATCGATTTCATCGGGTACCCCATCCTCGTCTTGATCGCCTTCGCAAGTGCCGACATAGTCGCGTTCCTCGTCCCAGTTGGAATTGCGCCAGCAGTTTCCATCTTTCGTGGTATACGGTTGGCCATCCTTGCCCACCCAATAACCCGGCATGTCCTCGGCATACAATTCACCGTTACCGGCGGTAATGATCGCTAATCCGGCGGCAAGACCAGTCGAGGCGAAAAAGCGATTCGCAGCAGAACTCATTGATTGTGTCCCCTTGGGTTGTGTGACGAAGCAAATCATCAATGTGCCTTAAGTTTCAACCGGCGACAGCTTAGTCGCGCCTGTCGTGAAGAACAACGCTAATCGTACCGCAGCAACGGATAAGAATCACAGAAGGCCATCGTCGCACGCCGAGCCAGGCCCTGCATAAGAGAAGGAGCCATTCGGATACGCTGCCGAACCACCCATCGTCCTTAAGTTGTCGCCATCCGCAATGATGCGGTTGACGGTTACCTCATTGCGCCATCTGGCGCGTCGGCTCGCAAGGCGGCTCGGATCGGGTCGGTGGGAGGAAGCACCCCACGCCATAGCGCGAACGCAGCGGCAGCTTGTTCGATGAGCATGCCTAAACCATCCGCGCAACACGCCGCGTTGCGGGATTGCCCCCACCGCAAGAAAGCGGTCGGTTTCGCCAAATCGTAGACCATGTCGTAACAACACGCTTTGGTCGCAAGCAGATCATCCGGGAGCGGCGGGAGCTCGTCGGCAAGGCTAGCGGCGGTACCATTGATGACCAAGTCGAACTGCTCGCCAGCCAACTCAAGGAAATCGCGTACCTCGATTTCACCATATCCACTCATTGCCGCGGCCAGCGCTTCCGCCTTCGCCCGGGTCCGGTTGGCGATGACCACTCGTCGTGGTGGCGACTCGAGCAATACGGGCAGCACACCACGAACCGCACCACCAGCACCGAGAATGAGCACTTGACGTTCGCTCGGGTAGACGCTCAATTTGGCAAGATCACGCATCAAACCGATGCCGTCGGTGTTATCACCGACCAGTCGGCCGTCACCTCGCTTCGACAAGGTATTGACAGCACCGGCCCGCATGGCGTCGCGGCCATGCTGATCGGCCAACGCGAACGCGTCCTGTTTGAAGGGTAGCGTCACGTTCATGCCTGACCCACCGGCCGCGAAAAAGGCCCGAACGACCGGCTCGAACCCGTCGCGCGGGGCAAGCACGGGATCGTACGTCAAAGCATGCCCACAGTTCGCAGCGAACAACTGGTGAATTCGCGGAGACAAGCTATGGGCGATGGGATTGCCGATGACAGCGTAACGATCCAAAGGGTTTTAACCGATTGCAAGCACCCGGCGAGTCATTGCAAACACCATGACCTCAGTCCTGCGCGAGCCACGTGGCGACTTGCTTGCCATAGTAGGTCAAAATACCATCCGCCCCGGCGCGCTTGCAGCTCAACAGCGCCTCCAAAACGCAAGGCTTTTCATCGATCCAGCCGTTGGCACTCGCGGCTTTGAGCATGGCGTATTCCCCGCTGACTTGGTACACGAAGGTCGGCGCACTGAAGCTCTCTTTGACACGACGCACGATATCAAGATAAGGCAGTCCCGGTTTGATCATCACCATGTCAGCGCCTTCCTCGAGATCGAAGGCGACTTCGCGAAGCGCTTCATCGCTGTTGGCCGGGTCCATTTGGTAGGTATGCTTGCCGCCACTGCCGAGATTGGCTGCCGAACCGACCGCATCGCGAAACGGACCATAAAAGCTCGATGCGTATTTCGCCGAATAGGCCAAGATCCGAACGTGGATGAAACCCTCCTCTTCCAGGGTTTCGCGAATCTCGATAATCCGACCGTCCATCATGTCCGACGGCGCGACGATGTCGGCCCCGGCTTCGGCATGGGAGATGGCTTGTTTGACCAACACCTCGACGGTTTCGTCGTTCATGACATAGCCGGATTTGTCGATCAAACCGTCTTGTCCATGAATCGTGAAGGGATCGAGCGCAACGTCGGTGATCACGCCGAGATCCGGAACCGCATCCTTGACCGCGCGAACGGCCCGCTGGGCAATACCGCTTGGATTAAAGGACTCCTCGGCAAATTCGCTCTTTTGCTCCGACGGAACAACCGGGAACAAAGCGATTGCGGGTACGCCAAGGGCATGGATGGCCCGCGCTTCTTGCACCAACGCCTTCAAACCGAGCCGCTCCACGCCCGGCATGGACGGCACGGGCTCACGCTCGTCAGCCCGGTCGGTGACGAACACGGGATAAATCAGGTCTCCCGGCGTCAATTGATGTTCACGCATGAGCGTGCGCGAGAATGCGTCGCGGCGCATTCGCCGCAGGCGCGTGCTCGGAAACAAGCCGTGAAATGTCGTCATATCGGATTCGTAAGCCACTAATTACATGGTGATCTGTGCTGCCCCACGACCGTTGCCCCCATTGACGACCGGATAACCGGCCATGCGCAACTCGGGTAAACCGTGACGCAAACGCTTTGCCTCGATGCCCTGTTTGCGTAAACGCCGCACCGCCTCTTGCGACATCAAGCAATACCGCCCCCGACAATAAACCACGATGCAGCGATCACTGGGTAGGCGCTCCTGCTCGCGGTCAAGAATTTCCAAAGGGATATTGATCGCCCCGGCCAAGTGCCCGGCGGAAAACTCCTCCAACGGCCGTACATCGAGAACCACGAGCTTACCATCTTCAACCGCTTTCAAGAAGCCGTCTTTGGATTCCGGTTCATACTCTTCGTCCCGTGCGAAATGCGTTTCGACGAAATTCCCGACTTCACTGATCGTACCAATACCGAGTTGCTGCAGTGCCAACAGCAGTTCGATGATGCAATCTTGGTCGGTAAGCCGGTAAAAAACGTGTTGCGCCTGCTTGCGCGAAGTCACCAATCCCGTATGCCGTAACGTTTGTAGATGCTGGGACGTATTGGCAATGGATAGGCGGGCCAGCTTGGCTAAGTTTTCCACCGTTCGTTCGCATTGTGCCAGGTAATAGAGCAAGTTGATGCGATGGCTATTGCTGAAGGCTTTGCCGATTCGCGCAATCTGATTGAAATACTCTTGTTCGATCTGGTCAGACATAAATGCATCCTCAAGAGAGCCGTTGATACAATAACGTTTTTTTACTATTTAGCAGATGATTTCGAGGAATGTGCAAGTAAATCCCAAAAAAAACAATAAATCGTCGTATTACCCATACTAACTTACTAATTATCTTCGACATCGAAGTATATTAGCTTTTTATCATTTACTAACAACGCATACCCTCCGCACCAAGCCTTTACCAACCTTTGCACTACTCAATTGTAGACGGGAAAATTGCTCGCGGCGGGCCAACGAATAAAAACCTCATCCCACCTCCAAGATCACCCCGTCGATTTGCCCTCTTGGCCTGCCCGGGCAACCCCTGCCATTTTGCTTTGGAACACTTTCCAATCCGCCCAAGCCAACCACGTGCTCAAACAAACGACACCAAACCAGACCAACGGCTGGCGCACGGGTAGACTTAAGACAAGAGGTACCGTCTGGCACGGTTGCCAAAACTGTACTACCATGGCGTTCCATCGTTGTCATGGTACTTAAACGCAAGGCAGAACTTACTATGCCCCTAGCTTTCCCGTTTTCGGCGATTGTTGCCCAAGAAGAAATGAAAACTGCCCTACTGATTGCCGCCACCGATCCGAGTATCGGCGGTGTGCTTGTCTTCGGCGACCGAGGCACCGGCAAATCGACCGCAGTGCGGGCCTTGGCTACGCTGCTTCCCGAGATGCAGGTTGTGGCCGGCTGTCGCTACAACTGCGATCCCGAGAGCGAACCTGCGGGCCTGTGTGACCACTGCCGCGGACCCCAGGAGGGAATAAATCTGATCGCCCGTTCCGTGCCAGTGCCGGTCGTGGACA
>CAZWQC010000051.1:0-1382 GCA_964635785.1 uncultured Ectothiorhodospiraceae bacterium | reverse complement strand
ACCGAGGACCGTGTCGTCGGCGCGCTCGACCTTGAAAATGCCTTGACCAAGGGCGTGAAGACGTTCCAACCGGGGTTGTTGGCACGGGCTCATCGAGGCTTTTTGTATATTGACGAAGTCAACCTTCTGGAAGATCATCTGGTGGACTTGTTGCTGGATGTCGCCGCCTCCGGCGAAAACGTCGTCGAACGGGAAGGGTTGAGTGTGCGCCATCCGGCCCGCTTCGTGCTCGTTGGCAGTGGCAACCCCGAGGAAGGCGAGCTGCGGCCTCAGCTATTGGATCGCTTCGGCTTATCGGTCGAGGTCAGCACCCCAACCGAGCTGGCAACCCGGGTACGCGTGATTCGGTTGCGCGACGAATTCGAGCGCGATCCGGCAGCATTCATCGCCAAATGGCAGGATGCCGAAGCCGAGGTTAGGAAGAAGATCACCGCTGGTCGGGCGTTGCTTCCAGAGGTTGATGTGCCCGATGCGACGTTGGAACGCGCCTCACAGTTGTGCATGAGCTTGGGCACGGATGGATTGCGTGGCGAACTGACCCTAATTCGGGCTTCCCGTGCTCTGGCCGCTTTGGCGGGAGAACGCGAAGTCACCGATCTCCATCTCCGCCAGATCGCACCAACCGCCTTGCGTCACCGCTTACGCCGCGATCCTCTCGACGATGCCGGTTCCACCGTGCGCGTCGAGCGTGCTGTCGGCGAGATTTTCGACGCATGAGTTTGCCAGCCGGTTTCCCCTGGGACGACGCTGCATTGGCGTCAGCTCTGTTTGCGATCGATCCTATCGGTTTGGGCGGAGTTGCCGTGCGGGCACTACCGGGACCCGTCCGTGACGAATGGCTGGCCTTGACTCGCGAACTGTTGCCGAGTGCTGCCCCCATGCGTCGTATTCCCGTGCACGTCAGCGACAGCCGCTTGCTTGGCGGACTTGACTTGGCTGCGACGCTGCAAGCCGGAAGGCCGATCGCCGAGCGAGGTATCTTGGCCGACTCCAATGGGGGAACCGTGATCTTAGCGATGGCCGAACGCGTCAGCGGCACCACGGCCGCTCGGCTAACGGCGACCTTGGATGCCGGCGAAGTCGTCGTCGAGCGTGACGGCATTGCGGCACGCACGCCAACGCGCTTTGGTGTCATTGCCTTGGACGAAGGGGTCAATGACGAAGAACAACTCGCGGCAGCCGTCCTCGATCGGTGTGCGTTTCACCTGAACCTCAACGCAATCGGTTTTCGCGAAACCATCGGCTTGGCCTATACCCCGGCCGATGTTGCCGCCGCACGAATGCTGTTACCTCGGGTGGACATTGGCGACGATGCAGTTGAAGCACTTTGCGGTACGGCCATGGCGTTGGGCATCGATTCCTTGCGCGCACCGCTTCTCGCC
>CAZWQC010000050.1:10688-11558 GCA_964635785.1 uncultured Ectothiorhodospiraceae bacterium | reverse complement strand
TAAGTCGTGTTGTGGTTGCTTTGCCAAATAGCGGGCGAGTATCTCAGTCAGTGTAGCGCGCGTGAACGGTTTCCCCAGATGATCGTCCATCCCGGCGACGAGACTGCGCTCGCGGTCTCCGGTGAGGGTGTGCGCCGTTAGCGCGATGATGGGGAGGAGGCTCCCGTTGCGGGCACGGTATTGCCGTTGTCGAATCGCGATACTGGTTTCGTAACCGTCAAGGCGTGGCATTTGGCAATCCATCAAGACGAGATCGAACGACTCCTGTTCAAGATAGTCCAGTGCTTCTTTGCCATCGTTGGCGATTCGTACCGTGCAGCCCAAAGATTCCAACATCCCACGCCCAACAATCTGATTGGTCGGATGATCCTCCGCCACCAAGACGTGCGCATCGTAGCGAACAACGCAGACCGGATCGGGTAAATCCGCAACCAGTTGGTCACTCGTTGACAGCGGTAAATCGAGCTCGAAGGAGAAGGTCGAGCCAACGCCGACGGTACTGTCCACTGTTAACTGGCCACCCATCAAACCGATGAGCTGGTCACAGATCGCCAGCCCGAGTCCGGTACCGCCATGACGTCGGTTGTGCGACACATCGGCTTGCGTGAACGGTTTGAGAATCAGGGCTTGTTTGGCCGTTGGGATACCGATTCCGGTGTCGCTGACCGAGAAACGTAGTCGTGCCGCGTTATTGTCCTGGACAGATATCCGGTCGAGTGCAACCACGGCAACGGTGACTTCACCCTGATCGGTGAACTTGATGGCATTACTGACTAAATTAATGAGTACCTGACGCAGGCGTGACGGGTCGGTGCGATAGTAGCGATGCAAACCACTTGGTACCCGACGAAGCAATTGTATTCTTTTTCT
>CAZWQC010000050.1:0-10678 GCA_964635785.1 uncultured Ectothiorhodospiraceae bacterium | reverse complement strand
CTGCGCGCTGTTTCCACGAACAAGCCGTAGACGTCGTCGATCAGCTGGACCAAGTCGAATGGACGCAAATCTAGTGTCAGACGTCCCGCTTCGATGCGCGACAGGTCGAGCAGATCGTTCAGAAGGTCCTGCAATGTCGTTGCCGAGTGCAAAATACGGTCGCAAAGCATGCGTTGATCGCCGGTCAGGTTCGCGTTGCGGAGAAGCTCGGTTAGACCAATGATGCCATGCATCGGTGTACGAATATCATGGCTCATCCGCGCAAGCACTTGGCTCTTGGCCGAGTTGGCGCGCTCCGCTTCCTGGCGTGCGGCGGTTGCTTGTGCGAGTGCATTGTTGAGATCGGCGGTACGTTGTGTTACGGTCAGCTCCAATAGTTCACGATGCTCCGCCAACGCCCGATCCCGTGCCTGAATCTGGTCTTGCATGTGATTGAAGCAGGAAAAAAGCGTCCCGATTTCATCATGATAGGCATAACGGAGGGGACCGACCGACGCTTCCCCCATGGAGACGCGCGACATGGCCTCGGCAAGTGCATTGAGCGGCCCGCTGATGGTACGGTGCAGATAAATGAGCAATATGGAGGCGATGACGATGGTCCCCAACAGAACCAGGAGTGGTACGAACCAAGCCGAACGCAGCCTGGCGTATTGCCGAGTCAGGCTGGCCCGGATAAACAAAGCGCCAATGACTTCGTTATCCAGTCGTATCGGTGCTAACACGATGACTTCATTGAGGTTATTAGTGGTAACGATCTGTTCGTGATGGTCGAAGTACGTCGTCAGTCGATCGGACTGGAGGGTGGGCCGAGCCAACAGCTGTCGGTTCGGGTCATGGGTGACATGGACGAAAAGCTCATCTGGGGGGATAAAGATAGCGGCCTCCTCAAAGCCGGGTTCCAGGCGCAGGCCCGCAAGTAAGCGTCGGGCTAACGCAGTGTCAGCAAAGGTGACGGCGGCGGTGTTGTTGGCAGCAAGCACTTCGGCTAACGTTTCGAGTTGTTCGGTGTACGACTTGCGTATATTGACCATTTCACTAATAAGGTATCCGAGCGAGACGGCCACCAACGCGCAGGTCGCAGTCAACCAGACCAATAAAGTAATTTTTTTGGCGATGGGCATGTGCCGAAAATGGATCATGGGGAGTCATGCTCACCGATCACAGTGACCGCAACTTGTAACAGTTGGGCACTCAGGGTCAGCTGGGCGTGTTGTGCGGCGCGGCGATTGATGACGAACTGGATCCGCTGTGCCGTGGAGCGCAGGCCGATGATGCCACCATGTTCGGCGAATTTGGGTATATCGCTGACGGTGAGTATGGGGGCCGATTCGATTTCCGTGAGAATGGCCTTAAGGCGACGGTGTTCACTTTGAGCGATGAATAACAGTTGGCAATAGCGCAGAGCTTGCCGGGCGCTGACGATTTGCGTGATGAGCAGGGGTTGGTTCCGCACCGTTTTGCCGTCGAGTTTGGCGAGAGACTCGGTAATGGGTGTTTCACCGACCACGCAAATACGAAACCGTTGCGCTTGGTCGGTTGGCGCCGGCCAATCGACGAACTTTGTGAACTTGTACAAAAGAATTGCCTTGAGTTCATGGTCCGATGGGGCATCGGTGCCGAACGCAGTCGTGTCGGTAGAGATTAATGACAGTCCCGCGGCTAGGGCCAGCAGCAGACAACGTATCCTCATGCATAGACAGTGCAAAGCGACTGATCCCGACCACTGTCGGCCATGACGAACTCGCCTGGTCATGCTAGAATTCAACGGTGACGGCAAAGTAGAAACGCCGCTCGATCGATTGGTCCGGTGCCTCGGAATTCAACTCCGAGCGAAACTCGGGATGGCTGGCGCGCAACAGGTCTTGGCCGACCCAGGCCAATTCCACCGGCGGTGACGGCCGCCAGGCCAGGCGTGCAGCGAGTGACCAATAGCTCGGAATCCGCGGTGTTTGAAATCGTCCGATGTCGTCGACATAGCGCAGGCTGACCTCGGCAGCTAAACGGTCGGTCGGCTCGGTGCCGATACGAAGGCCAGTTTGGTGTTGCGGAACGTTGTGATCGGTCGCGCCGAGGTAGACCGTGTGCTCGGCCCGGCGAAGCGATAAAACCATGTAGCTATAGGAAAGTGCAGCGTAACTGCCACGCTGGTCCCGCCAGGTCAAGGCCAGTTCCGCGCCGCGAGATTCAGCATCGGCAAGGTTACTGATCGGACGTTCATCGAGAATAGACTCCGCGGTGCCAACGCAGCTTGGATCGCTGTCAAACGCGATGCCCGATGGTTGAGCAGGTGAGCGTAGTCGTGGAAAAAGCCGGCGAAATCGACGTTGAAGTACGGCGGCAATCGCCAGCGATAACCGATTTCATACGCCAGTAGGCGTTCGGAAATAACGCCGTCATTGCCGACGAACTCGGTTATGACGGCTGGAGTATGATCGAGTGCTGCCGGTACGCGGATACGACCGGCGGACTCCAATACGGACGGCGTATGTACCGCTCGGGAGAATGCCGCCCACAGTGTGTGACGGGTTGTCGGGGTCAAGCGTAAACGCACTGTGGGTTGCCATTCACTGGCAGAAAGCGAGTCGTTCGACCATTTGGTACCGACCGTCATGCCGAGCAGGTCGGGTATGAGATGAACGTTTCCCTGCACGAAGGCGGATCCGAGGTTGATGATCGGAGGTGGTTTTCCGCCCAGGGTCAACGAGCGGACTGGCATGGCCAGCCAGTGGCGGCGTAAACCCAATCCCAGCATCAAGTCGATGCGGTGACCGAGCGGGAGGGTTTGTTGCATATCGAGATTAACGGTTTGTTGCGCTAACTCGAAAAATGCCGACTTGCGTTCCAGTGCTTCGACATTGGTCCTAAGTGTCAGTATCGTTTTTGGGGCGAAGCGGTGTCGCCATTCGTTTTGTACGAAAAAACCACGTAGGCGTGAATCCACGTCCCGACGGCGGAGAAAGGGCGCCGTGGCCGTTATCTCGGTCACGGAGTTACCGCTCGAGGAGTGGTAGGCGTCGGCCAGTATCGTCAGGCTATCGCGGCCACTGCCTTCCCAGTCCAGGCGGAAGCCAGCGCGGGCTTGTCGCCACCCATCCGCCCCCTGCCGATCAGCATCGGTGATGATCGTGCCATCGTTCGTAAAGCCCTTGGCAAAGACGCGATAGGTTGTGGCGGGGTTGAGCCGACCTCCATAACGCAAGGTCGCAAAGCCATGTGCTTCATTCCCGGCACCGCCAAGGATATAGTTTCCTAGAGTGTCTTGGCTGTGCCTGGTGATGACATTGATGATGCCATTGACGGCGTTGGGCCCCCACAACGCACCACCGGGGCCACGGATGACTTCGATCCGCTCGATATCGGCCAAAACGACATCCTGGGTATCCCAGAACACACCGGAGAAAAACGGCGAATAGACCGTTCGACCGTCGATCATCACGAGGAGCTTGTTCGCAAACTGGCCGTTGAAACCGCGCGCTGTCACGGCCCAACGACTCGCGTCCAACTGTGCCACGGAAATACCCGGCGCCATCCGTAGCGCTTCGGGGATGCTCCGAACACCGGTACGGCGGATGTCTTCAGCGGTAATGACAAACACCGCAGCGGTTGCATAATGCAAGGGTTCCGCTTTGCGCGACACTGTCGTGACTTCGATGTTGGTCAATTCGTCGAGTGATAGACTCAACAAGTCGTCGGAAAAGTCGGCGAATACGTTTGGCGCTACACCGGCGTAGCAAATGCACGCGACCAGCCTCCACAATGTCCAGTTCCGGCAAAGTATCATAAGTCAGCTTGTAGGAATTGATTTATCAGCTTTTTCGTTCCCGCCCCGTGTAGGAGGGGGCAGACAATTTGGCTGCGAGAACCTATGCAAACATTGATATGAATCGTTGCATAAGTTCTTGTGGCCTTTCCCCCCAAGGAGCAAGGGACGCAGCAGACTTGTTCGGCGAAAACTCGAGCAACAATGAATACCATAGGCGTTGTTACAGGCTCGTTGCGGGAGAACGTGTGGTGCGCTCAGTCGATGGCGAGTTTGTCCAGACGATAGCGCAGTTGGCGTAGCGTCAAGCCAAGCTCACGGGCGGCGGCCGTGCGATTCCAGCGATGTCGTTCCAAGGCGTTGACGATGAGTTCTCGCTCGGTGTCTTCGAGCACCTCCTCGAGTTTGTCGCTCTCGTCCGAGACAGTGGAAAGCCGCGTATCCGGTGGCTTCAAGGCGAGATCATCGACGTCGATTTGATCGGTCTCACACAGCGTCGCCGCCCGTTCGATGACATTTTCCAGTTCGCGCACATTGCCTGGGAAAGAATAGGCCGAGAGGGCGTCGATGGCTGCGTTGGAAAGTCTTGGTGGTGTTGTGCCCCAGTTGTTTTCGAGCCGGCGCAGGAAATGCTGAATGAGCAGATGTAAATCGTCAAGCCGTTCGCGCAAGGACGGAACGCGTAATTCGATGACGTTGATTCGGTAGTATAAGTCTTGGCGGAAGCGACCGGCTTTGACTTCTTTGCCAATGTCTTTATGGCTCGCAGAGAGAATTCGGACATCTGTCCTCATTTCTCGTTGCGCGCCGACGGGCCGAATGGCGCGTTCCTGAATCGCGCGCAGTAGCTTGACCTGAAGCGGAATCGGTAATTCGACGATCTCGTCGAGGAACAATGTGCCGCCTTGAGCGGATTGAAACAAACCATCCTTGTCGTTGACCGCACCGGTAAAACTGCCGCGCAAATGGCCAAACAACTCGCTTTCCATCAATTCGGCGGGAATCGCACCACAGTTGACCGGAACGAACGGTTGGTCGGCCCGTGAGCTGAGTTGATGAATACTGCGCGCCACCAGCTCTTTACCGGTCCCGGATTCGCCATAGATGAAGACCGGTGCTTGACTGCGAGCGACTTTGGCAATTGTGGCCTTGAGCTGCTGCATCGGCGTGGATTCGCCGATGAGTAACGGCCCCGAGGGCGGGTTGGGTGCACTGGTTTTTTTTGGCCGCAAGGCGATGGCCGCGTTGATCAAGTCACGTAAACTCGCCAGATCAACGGGTTTGGTCACGAAATCGAAAGCGCCGGCTTTGAGCGCTTCGATGGCCGTTTCCATGCTGCCGTAGGCAGTGATCACGGCAACGGGGATATTGGGCCAGCGTGCCTGAATCGCGCGCACCAGGTCAATCCCGTTACCATCGGGTAAACGCATATCGGTCAGGCATAAATCGAAGGACTGTGTGCTCAGGTACTCCTGTGCTTGGTGGATACCGCTAGCTGACGCTGTATCCAATCCCATCCGCCCCAACGTAATTTCAATGAGTTCGCGGATATCGGGTTCGTCATCAACAACGAGTACGCGTTGGGAAGTCATGCTGGGGTCTCCGCGGCGAGGTCGGGAACGAGGAATTCGATGCGAAACACACCGCCGGTCGGTGTTTGCATGGTGTAGGTGAGCTCCGCTCCGTTCGCGTTACAGAGTTCTCGGGCAAGGTACAGACCAAGTCCCGTGCTGTCGGAGGCGGTCGTAAAAAAAGGCTCGAACAACCGATCGAGGTAGATCGGTGCGATGCCAGGGCCACGGTCGGCAATGTCGAGTAAAACCGTTCCACGGATCGGGTCACGCCGACCGTTGAGGCAAATCGTTAGGTTACCAAATTGGTCTCGGCCATATTTGACCGCATTGCCGAGCAAGTTCCACACCACTTGGTGAAGTTGATCACTGTCGAACTGTACTAGCAAGTCGTGCTTGCCGAGTTCGCTGCGGATCGTTTCCGGCGGCAGCTTCTTGTGCTGGCGAAACTCCTCGACGAATCGGTCCAGCCATAGCGTGAGGCGGATTCGATCCGGGCGCGGTTCGCCGCGGCGGGATAGCTGGAGAACATTACGAATAATGCCGTTCATGCGCTGTCCATGCTCCAAAATCATGCTGACCAACCGCTGATCGGCGTCGCCGAGATCACTGGACTCGGCAAGTAGCTGTCCGGCATGCATGATGGCCGCGAGTGGATTGCGGATTTCATGGGCAATGCTCGCAGTCAACCGCCCAAGCGAGGCGAGCTTGGATTCTTGAATTTGCCGTTGTAACTCGGCAGCGTCTTCGACAAAGACCAGGCTCGCCCCCTGTGGGGATTCGCCCAGGCGAGTGAGGCGCAGGCGCAGATTGCGAGTCCCCCCCGCGTAGAGCTGTCGTGTTTGACCTTGTGGGCAACCTTGTGTCCGCCAAGTTTGCAGCACTTCTTGGATACTCAGCGGTGCCAATTTCGGTCGATGTCGAGTCTTGTCGGGCGGATAACCGAGCAGACGTAACGCGGCCTCGTTGGTGAGGTGAATCTGTTGTGCGTCATCGATGACCATGATGCCAGAATCGAGAGTCGAGACGATGTGTTGATTGAGTTCCGCCATGTTGGCCAGGTCCAGACCCCGGCGCGCTGCCAAGGCTTCGCTTTGCTGGGCGCGGCGGCCCAGCACGGCGGCAACCCAAGCACTGATGAACAAAGTTGCACCAAGAATGCCGGTGTGGGTATAGTAACTCGAGTCATAGATCTGCCAAAGTCCGCCAAAAATTTCGGCCAACAGGAGCGCGATCGTGCCGAGGGCGGCAAAAAACACCGCCGTGCGACCCGGCGTGACCAGCGCATTCGCGGCGACGGCGATCACCAAGAGCGTGCCCAGACCGCTCGCGATACCGCCGCTTGCCATCATCAGTAGTGTCAACGCGGCGATCTCTAGCGTCCCTTCGGTGAGGATTTGTACCAGAAAGGGTGGTTTGTTCAGCCGCGCCAGGACATAGCCCATAATTCCGAGTGTGGTGTAGGCCAGCAACGTCCCATAGAACAACTCGCGGCTAAGTTGTCCGAGGTGGGCAGGGCCCTGCGCGGTGTTCGCGAGGAAAAACAGAAATAGCCCAAGCCCGCAACGATAGAGGTTGAACAACCGCAGCGCTCGCCAATAGGGGCGGGGCGGTTGTTGAAAAACCGGGTTGTTGGTATTGAAAGACGCTATGTCCACGGATTATCAACTCTGGTATGCCAAGCCGGGGCATACCGTTCGTGCCTGCAACGGCTAGAGTGAACCTGCAGTGGTGTAATCGCTCGGCATGGACGCTACCACGTCACATGCCGTTGGGCAACGTGCTTGGCCGCGTGGCCCCCTTCGCCTGCTAGCAATTGAACAACCGCCGGCGAATGCCAGGCGCGCGATCACTGAGCATCGGCTATTATAGGCGGGTTTGCCTCGGCGTCGAGTGTCGGCGATGTGGGTTTCGGCCACAGTCGATGCCATGGTAAGGCAAGTGCGTTGCGTTCCTTCCCCCGCCGGGGAGGAGGGAGGGACGCCAGGACGTTTCTGCGAAAGGTTTGTGCGACAATTATGATCGGCCTTGCATCAATAGGCGAGCCATGGCATTGATTTCCGCCTGTGCGGACTGGATAACGGCAAGTCGCTCGGCCTCGGTTAGCTCGCCGAGGTTGAGCATGGCACAAGCCGGAAGCTGTTCGAGTGTTGGTAAACCCGGTTCTTGGCGCCGAACGAAAAGTTGCGCGACGATGACAACGTCGCATTTCATCAGGCGCCCGGCGATACTCGGGTCGGATTGGACGATCAAGGCGATCTGTGCTGCGCCGGCCTGTGCCGTTTGCACCGCGTGGTGGACCTTGACGGCGATATCCGGTAACGTGGGTAAGCGTAGGTTCTGGTCTTGGATGGACTTGAAAATCGTTTCGAACAGCAGACCTTCGTTGCGATCGACCAGGAAGTCCTCGACTTCCATGCCGGTATTGGCCTGCTCGTTGCGCAACATTTGATACAGGTGGATGTCGACGCAAAGGAGTTCGCACGGCGTGATCGTGTCGATCCGTAAACGTGCGCTGGTGTTGTGGAGAAGCGGTTGAGTTGCGCGAGGATTGTCAGAACGAATGCGTTCATCGCGCTGGTGGCCGTCGCGCAGGCGGACCTCGCCGGAACACAAATAGAGAAGGCAGCGCCGGGTTTTTTCAGCATCGAGTGGCTTGCCTTTGGCCAACTTGAATGGGCGGGATTGCTGGGCAAGGCGTTGACGGGCGTGCTGGTCGAATTCCGTGAGCGGACTCAAACGTTGTAGCATGGTCGGATTGACGACGATGGTCGATGGCTGGTTCGGTTGGGGGGCGTTTGTCGAGCCCTGCTAGCGTGCGGTCGTTGGTCCTATTGCTCGTGCCTCGAACCTGGTGCGATGAACGACGGCTCGCGAAGGGATTCGACTGAATGACGACGTGGCTTGCTCGGTGAACAGAGCAAACGACGCGATCTACACGCCGCTCGTGCAATGAGTTGGTTCGAGCGGTTGGTTGGTTGGTCTTGCCGAGGTTGTCGTCATATCGCGGTTGAGCCAGACGGTTGATCAGCGCCCGATCGGCGCGAGGGTCGACCGCCGTCGAGCACTACAAGTATGACGGCAAGCGTAGACCAAGCGAGCACGATTGTCAGAGAACGAACTCGTGAGTTCGCTGTGCAACGGGTGTTGTGCAGCAAGAACAACTCAACGCTATCCGGCAGATGCCGTGTGGTATCGGTGACGATCGTAGGATCGGGGTTGATCGTGACTCGGTTTGCGGCGGCGGTGACGGCCAACACGAGTGACTTGCGTTGTTGCGTTTGTGCTGAGCATGAAATGGGTTCGGGGCAGGCTCGAGATGCCCCAGAGATTGAAGGTAGATTGCGATAATGTCGATAAAGTCTGACCGCTGGATCCGCAAAATGGCAGAATGCGACGGCATGATCGAGCCGTTTGTCGCAGACCAGGTTGCGATGTCGGCAGCGGGAGAGCGAATTATTTCCTACGGTACGTCCAGCTACGGTTACGATGTGCGTTGCGCCGAAGAATTCAAGGTCTTCACTAACATCAATGCGGTGACCGTCGACCCCAAAGCATTCAGTGAAGAAAGTTTCGTCACTGTTCATGGCGGGGTCTGTATCATCCCGCCAAACTCCTTCGTGTTGGCGCGAACGGTCGAGTACTTTCGGATTCCGCGCGATATCATGACGATCTGTGTTGGAAAGAGCACTTACGCTCGTTGCGGTATCATTGTCAATGTCACACCATTGGAACCCGAGTGGGAAGGTCATGTCACCTTGGAGTTTTCCAACACCACACCGTTACCCGCAAAGATCTATGCCAACGAAGGTGTGGCGCAGATTTTGTTTTTTGAATCAGATGAATCTTGCGTCGTATCCTATCGTGACCGTCGAGGCAAGTATCAAGGGCAGCGTGGCGTGACCTTGCCAAAGGCGTGAGGGCTGTGACTTATGATGGCAATTGAGCGATGGCCGGGTCCGTATCGTCGTTACCAATGGCGGAGTGTCGTGTTAAAAAATGGGGCTGGCGTCGTGGTTTCGTTGCTGAACTGTTGCGCGAGACTGGGTGCGTCGTGATTGACGGTGTACACGGTGAACGCGCCCAACCTGCGGGTGGTCGACTTTTTCTACGATGTCATCAAAGAGATGTGGGCTGATGATTCAACTCACGGTACGACGGTGACATGTCCAATGCGCCATCGGCCAGATCCTTTCGGGTTGTTCTGGTGGGTTTCGATGACACCGATACCGCTGCTTTACATTGGGCTTTCAGGCTCTTGACGGTGCGTTCGCGCAGTTACGAGCCGGTTGTCGGACCCATTAAGGCCGGGTTTGGCAGTCGACGTCGTACTGCTCAATACCGACAACCGCTGGCAATCGCAGATTGGGATCGTAGCGTTGCCAGCGATATTTGCCATGGGCTGTTGTTGCTCTGTATCGGCACCGGTGAACAAGCATTGTGGTGTGCCGCGGTTACGTGGGCCACTTCATGCAACGCAGCGTTGGCCAAGCGCGTGTTCTGCGCGCATTGGTTGTGCTGAAAGCGCTGGACCGATTGGCGAGAAGATAATAATATTAGTGTAAATCAATTTGAGCGGCGTTTCGTTAATGCCAGGTGATGATCCAAAGAATTCCAATCTCGTCGAACAGATGCGGAAAAAGGGAGAAACTGACTCCTCGTCGGTTGGTTCGGTGGCAGATGAATATTGCGCGAACAGTGAAATATTGCGTTCCCCGGATTGGATTACAAGCGAGTGTGTGGGCGATCCAGCGTGGGGACCTTTGAACGGATGCACGTGCATGAGTTGGGGTAAAGATGTCGACGTCGAGAGAGGTAAGGGTTTTCAAGGTTGCACTATGCGGCTTCGAAAGTGGCGATCAACTTGCGTTGCAACGTGCATTGAAGTTATCGAGTATCCGCCCGCGATGCTTCGAGCAATGGGAGGCGAACATGGATTCGGCCCCCGATGTGTATGTGGTGAACGATGATACGCCAGCTGGCATCAAAACTTGGCAAACGCATGTGCAAACCATGAGCAATCGCCAAGCGCCAATTTTGCGGATCGGTTCGCCACCGGAGGTGTCTCGCACTGCCGTCAAGCCCAAAGCGCGTCATCATCTGGTCGGATTGCGTGCAAAGTGTGCTGGTAGTTCGTTCGGGAAACGTCAAGGTAGCGACTCACCGCAGATGCTGCGGCTCGGCTTTGGCGGTCGCGTTTCGGCGGCTGATTCTGCTGCCGAATTTGCCCGCCAGCGTAGGGAGCATCGGTGTCTAGTGCCAGGATAACAGACCTAAAAAAGTAGGTTTGATGAAATTGTCAAAGTGGGGCGTGTCGTCACACGCCGGCAACTTTATCAACGAAGGG
>CAZWQC010000049.1:0-11693 GCA_964635785.1 uncultured Ectothiorhodospiraceae bacterium | reverse complement strand
GATGGTCATCGACCCCGCCGGCGAGATCGCCTGGGGATCCCATGGTTGGGACGGGTCCGAGGCAAAAGACACCGGGGTCGAATTTCAGCAAATTGGTGGCAGTCGGGATTGGCGCAACTGGGACAGCCAACGCATGAAACTGAAGGCTTGCTGGCGTCACCGAGCTTTCATCGACGGCAGCACACCGCGACCGGTTGAACCAAGTGCATACGCGTTGACGGTGGTCACCGATCCGACCGATGCACGGGTGCGGATCATGAATATCGGTCCGAGATACGAAGATGGCATCCGTCTTGATCCGGGTCGCTATGACATCATGGTCGACAAGCCCGGTTACGAAAGCCATCGGCGCTGGATCGAGCTGGACCAGCCGGAGCAGATTTATCGCGTGACGCTGCAACGCGAATGTCAGCGTCGCGATGCGAGTGGGCAATGTGTCGATCATCGAGCCACCGATGGACGATTGCCGCTGACGATCGAAGTGGAGCCTGCCGACGCAACGATTCGGATCATGAATATCGTGCCCAAGTACGCCGCGGGAATGCGCTTACCTCCGGGTCGCTACGATGTGCAGGTCACGCGACCGGGGTATGTTGCCAAACGGGAGTGGGTAACGCTCGATGCGCAAAAGCAGACGTTTTCGCTGCGGTTGGAAAGAGCGTGTTTGAGCCAAGACCGAAACGTCGGCAACTTGTCCGATTTCGCGAGTTTCCGTGATTGCATGGGCGATCATGGAACCGGTCCGGTCATGATCAAGCTTCCGGTGGGCCGTTTCCTCATGGGCAGCGAGATCGCCGCGGACGAACGACCGGTGCGGTCCGTTCAAATCACCCGCCCGTTCGCGATGGGGCAATATGAAGTGACCTTTGCCGAATACGATCACTATTGCCAAGCCACCAAGCGGCGCTGCCCCAACGATCGTGGCTGGGGGCGCGGGGAACGTCCGGTGATCGATGTGTCCTGGTACGAAGCCCAGTCCTACACCCGCTGGTTGAGCGAGCAAACCGGGCAATCCTATCGTTTACCGACCGAAGCCGAATGGGAGTATGCGGCGCGGGCCGGTAGCACCCACCGTTATCCTTGGGGTGATCGCATCGGGCGCAATCAAGCCAATTGTCGTGACTGCGGCAGCCGTTGGGATGGCCAGCAGACCGCACCGGTCGGTTCGTTCGCGCCGAATGCTTGGGGTTTGTTGGACGTCGTTGGGAACGTATACGAATGGATCAGTGATGGTTTCGAGCCACGGGCCTACCAATTGCTCCCTGACACGGATCCTTTTTTCGATCCTAATCCATCGTACATGGATTCGTTGGTTCGGCGGGGGGGAAGCTTTGGCGTTGGTTCGCAGTATCTGCGTTTGAGTTTCCGTGGTAACAGTCAGCCGAAGGAAACACGACCCGACTTGGGTTTCCGTGTCGCTAGGGATTTATAGTCAACAAAAAGGGGTTCCGCATGTCGATGATGACACTCGCTTTGGCGTGGCACGGACGTCGCGTTTTTGAGATCGGTTCGGACAATGCGTGCGTAGGCCAGCGCAGCTGGCTGGGCGAGCGTCCGAGCTGGCTACTCGTATTTGTTTTGCTCGCGCTAAATGGCTGCGCACAAAATCCACCGAGCACAGTGGTGGACGAGACGCCGGTTGAGCTCACCGAAGCGGCGGAAGGCATGCCTGGGTCTGAATCGACGGTGACAACCAGCGCCGGCTCGGATAAGGTGGAAACGGTTGTTGGTGTCGCACAGAACATGGCCGCCTCGGCAGCGGCGACTGACAGCGAGCCCGAAAAAAACCCGACCGATGCTGCATTGGATTCGAAGGGACCTGGCACCGATACGCCCGAGACGACGGGTTCGGTCGATATTGATGAAGCGGTGGCAGTGGCGGCGATACCGGTAACAGCCAATGACAACGAGATGGATACGGCGACGCCTACGGAAGAACAGCCGAGACTGGCCGGACAATGGCGAGTATTGACCGGCAATGCCGCTACCACGTTGTTCTCGGGGCTGGCCCCTGTGCCGACGGAGACGGACCGCTTTGCGAGCCGAATCGATTGTTTCTTCGTGGCGGGTGATCCGCAAAGCGATGTTGCGATCGACGAGTTCTATTGCGAAACCGACCAAGCCACAGGACGCAAGATTCACAAGGGTGGGCTTGCTGCGGTTTGGTACGACTGGCTCGATGGCGCGCCGGAAAGTCCGCATGACATGGGTGTTATTCGTCATGGGCGTGGCCTGCGTTGTGCTCAATTTGCGTCGGTTGCGGAGAACTGGGTGCCAGAGTTGATACTTTGCGCAATCTGGCTTGCCGAAGAGGACGTCACGCCGATCGACGAAACCGGATATCCTGGACTGACAAGGTCATCTATCCTGGAAACGCCGGCTTCAGCTGGCGCTCCCAGGCGTTGTGGATTTGAATCCGCCGCAAGCCGTCAACCGGCCTATCGCTAATGCCGCGCTTCACGTCGTGTCAGAATCGGTGAGGTCGCTTTTGACGTGTCCGTTTGTCATGACACCCTCGTCACAATCCCCGAAAAACAAGGGTCGCATTTCGTCCAGCTTTTTCCTTAACGTCATCGATACGATCGTCGCCAACGAGAAAAACGTCGTCACGGCGTTGAGGTTGGCGTCGGCTTGCGAGGCGGCCCGAACACGAGCCACCATGTCGGTATTGACTTGCTGCAGCTGTTCGTATAGCGAATCCAACCCTAGCAGGTTCCAGTCCGCCGATTGCCTGTCCTGATAATGAAAGTACTGCCGGATCAGATAAGCGCTTGCGACGCGATAAACCGTTTCGTTGATCGAGGAAAACGGCAAATGAAAACGGGCCATCGGTTTGAATTGGCACAGGATTGGGCAATGGCTATTGGCCATGATCAAGCCCAGCAAGGAATTTAGGCCCGATTGCACATCACAGGACTTGACATAGGTTCGTTCGGCGGTCGTTACTTGGACCGTGGTTGGCGTGAAGGAGACGATATCTCGAAAGGCGGTGGCAACGTCTTCGATATCCACCGCGGTTGGACAATAGGCCGAGCGAGCCTCAGTAAGCGGGCAACAAGCACATTGGTGAAACGATAAGCGCGTCCACGCGGCATGACCGCGTGACGCGCGAGAGCCCCGGTTCAGATCGATGACAAAGCGAATGGGCGATCGATCGTCGAAATAAAATTCGTAGGTATACTGATTCAACAGTGACTAATTCCGAGGTCGAGAACGCACAAATCAAGTGTCATGCGAGCCGGTCGTCGAGCGCTCGAAAGCGCCCGTTCGATCATTATCGGTTCCGGCGACTATGACGACTCAAGCGGATGCGCCCCTAATGTGCCGAACAAACTTCGCATATAGTTTTGCCGACCCGTTTCACGCAATGCGGCACGCGCAAACTGCAGCCGTTCGGCAATCCGCAACCGCTCGACTTCGTCGGCATGCGTCTCTTTTTGCATAAACTCGGTGAGATGTTCCACGAATTGATGCCATAACGCCAGATCCCGCGCTTGCTGCGTGCGTAAACGCTTGCGATACCAGTCCGAGCGAAGCAGATTGTCAAGTGAGAAAAGCTGTCGAATGGCCGGATCATTGATGTCTTTGCCGTGATAATGGCCGCGTGCCATGATGTAGATCAACGCCTGCAATGGTGGCGCGGCTTCTTCGATACTGCCGTCCTCGATGTATTGTAGTGCCACGCGTTGTTGCGTCCCCACGATATTGTCGACACCATCGACGAACACCGCGAGATCCTGCGTTTCCGGTTTGAGTAACGCTTCGTCGAACACCAAGTTCGGACTGTCGAAAACCCTGCCACAGAAACTGTGAACAAACTTTTCAGTGATCCGGTAGCCGAGTCGGCTGGCCAGTACACGACGCCCTTGGTAGTCAAAGTCGGCGACAGGTTCAAGCATGCCCTCTGCGATCAATCGGTCGGGTTCGCGATAAGGCCGCGGGAGCCGGGCCCAAATCTCCGGCACAAGCAAGCTGATGTCGTGATCCACCCGGACTTTGGGACCGACATAACCGGCTGCGCTGGAGAAGACGGGATAACCGGTCAAAATCAGGCCGACCAAGGCATTGTTGAGGTCGGCGGTTGCGCGCAAGGCGTTAAAAGGCCCCTTGGTGAGAGCCCCTTCCGAACCGGCGCCGGTGGTCGAGGGCGATTTTCCGGTGACGCTCGCAATCAGATCCATGAATAACTCAGGGAGTTCTTGGTAATGAATCGGATTGTAGACGCAAAGCGGCCGTTGTCCGGCTTCTGGCGGATTGTTCCGACGTCCCATCAAAATCGCGTCGACTGGCCAGGCCACGGTTTCGGCAGCCGGCAAGCGCCGATGTAAACGTGCTGCCATATCCGCGACATAGAAACGAAATGGGTCATGGACATCATCGCGCTGCTGCAAGTAGCGAGGATTCTTGCTTCGCGTGCCATGGACCAAGCGCGGCTCGGAAGAAGCGATACAGTAACGATCCTGTAAATCCCGGGCACGCAATAAATGTTTGCGCATCGGCGGGGTAAAAGCCTCGAAATGCATGATATCGTCGATGATCCGGGTCACTTGTTCCGGTTCGAGCGGTTGGAAATTCGATACGAACAGATCGTCGCCGGCCATGTCGGCTTCTGTGCGCTTGTCGTGACCGCGCACAATGGCGTCGTCGGGGCGTTGGAAGAGGTACTGTTCGCAGTTGGTGGTCAGTTTCAATGCATTGCGATGACCGCTTGGCAGGTCTTGACGAAGCTGGTCCCGAGATACGATCGTCGAGGCGGTAATGTCGTCTTCCATTTGCAGTTTACGCGCCGGGATAAAATCCTGGCGCAATTTGAATACCCGCCACGATCCGTCGCTATCGAAACCGACGCGTAAATAGCCCATTTGGAGTTTGCGTCCGCAGAACTTTAGCTCATGTCCCGGTCGACCATTGACGATGTCGACGGTGAAGTGCTGGCGCCAATCGTCGCCCCAGTTCGGGTCGTAGAACCGTTTGATCAGAAAGACCAATGCGCGAATGTGATCGGGGATCGTCTGCAGCCAGGCATTGTACTGCGGCGTGTAATGGCGAGACGACGGAGTCAGCAAGCGGATCACCGAACCAACGCTGCGAGTCGGGCTCAATATCGGTCGTGCCAAGCGCTCCGGATCTTCATCGGCGCGCAATTCCGGCAGTAGCGCGTCAGAGTAATCGCGCTCGAACAGCGCCTGTACCTTATCGAGATCGGAGTCGAGTTGGTGGACGTAGAGGGGACCGTAAATCATCGTGTCCTCGATCGGCTTGGCGATTTCGGACTTACCACCGCCGGACACGGTGTAGGGTTTATGGCAGAACGTCGCTTTCGGTTCGGTACCGACCAAGCGCCAACTCGGTGCGGTGGGATGTCGCAACATGCTAACCTGATAGCCGGAGGGGTGCATGTAGATTTTGTTCGGCTGCAAGCGGATGCTGTGCATCGTTCCTTGTTGCTCCCAACGCACCGTTTGCTCAGGGAGACTGATGCAAACGTCTTCGGGGACATAAATGAGGTCTGGGTAATTGACATCGACCGCATGCCCCTCCGGCTGCGGCAACATGCGGTCTGGATGGCGTTGCAACGCATCGTTTAGCGTCCATTCCAAATTGCTGGTGCGCGGATCCACGCCGAAGGTTTCGCCGTGGTTGAACGACACGAACACCAATGCGCCACCGGCGTGTTCCTCCTCGGCACGACCATAGAGATTGGCCGAGTAGCTAATTTGGGTTTTGATTTCCTTCTTGCTGTAGCCGAAGTAATTGTCCGCAATCAAGGTCACGATCACCCCGTCGGCATCGCGTGCGGTAATCTTGAACGGATTGCCGTCATTATACGATTCCTCCGGATCGGTCCAACACATCCCCTCCTGCTGCTGGCGTTCGCTCGCTTGGGCATGATTTGGCAAACCGAGTTCGCGTTTGGACAACTTGGTTAAATGCGGAGCCAAAATGATACAGCCGGTATGGCCGGTCCAATGATCCACATCCAAGCCAGCATCGTGCTCCGCCAATGTCGGATCGCCGGCATTACCGAAGATCCGCTCCACGAAATCGAGATTGCTGACCAAGCTTCCCGGCGCGAAAAAACGAATCTCCATCGACTTCTCCGGGGCCACCCCGGGAACCGCCGGACACACAATGGGCCGCAACAGCATGGAGACGAACAACCCAGGTGCGGCGGGTTGGTGGACCGTGTAGGGCAGATGCATCAAAACTTCCGGTGGCGACAGCGCTGCGGCTAACAACTTCGCAAAAACGGGCGCTGGTACCGCTTTCTTGTCGCCGGGAATCGGTAATCCGCCCTCGGCGATATGAAACGAGCCTTTCGTCGTGCGTCGATCGTTACGCGGATTGTGGCAGACGCCGTTACGCAGTCGGTAACTCGCAACATATTCGTTGCGAAACACATCCGAACCCGATGGCAGGGAGAGGTGTTTGGCTAAGCCGGGACGATCTAGAACAAACGTGTCACCCGGCAATCGCGGGACGACGACATCTGGGTGCGGACTTAAGAAGTGATCCAAAAAGCGTTGGATACGGGTGTCGGCTGGCGGCAGATGATCGGCCAGCAAACGAGACTTTTCTTTGTAGGTTTCGACCAAGTTTCGTGCGATATCCAACACAAATTCGTTGGAACCCTCACACGGAATCGCCTGCCCTAGAGCGGCCAGTTTCAATTGAATATGCGTATGAAGCGTGGAATCGCCTGCGGTCAATTCGAAAATCTCAGTCATCGCTCTAATCCCGCGTAGCTCGGTGCCCTTAGACGCTGCACCACCGCGGTGCAACCCTTATCCGACACGTTACCCTAGACAATATGAAAACAACATGTATGCCGGTGGATGAATGCGCTGGCAAACCGTTTCCCGATACACCAATAGGCCGCTGCCAGAACCGGTGGCACGCGTTGTGCGCAGCGCGGAAGCACCCGCCGAGTCAAGCGTCGCACGTTGATATAGCAAGCAATGCGCCAGCGTACTGCCGCCAGTGCGTGATGGAGCATCATCACCAAACCAGCATAAAAGTGCAATCCTTAAAGCCAGCAACCTAAGACAAGTCACGGCAGCGGAGTATCTGGTCGGTTAGGTAACTTGGTAACGACTGAGTCAGGGATCGCAGGAAGTGACGCGAGGTTTTCCGGCGCCTGCGGCTGGGCGATTGGGCAGTTTTTGTGCACTGCGCAATGGATGGCCCCGGCATGGCCATCCATTTGGTCAAAACTGGCGCGCAGTAAATCCGAGCCGTGATCGGTATGCCATAGGTCATGAATCATCTTCCCATTGGCCTACCTTGTGCGTAGACTAGGGGGTTTATGCTAGACAACAAACGAACGATAATCCGTTTGTCATTAGTGAGCTCAAACGCATGCCCGGGTGGCGGAATAGGTAGACGCAAGGGACTTAAAATCCCTCGGGAGCAATCCCGTGCCGGTTCGAGTCCGGCTCCGGGCACCAAGTATCTCCAATAAGTTGGGTGTTTTGTTTTGCCAGCGGTGCACCGCGGTGGCTGCGACCCGATCGGGTCGTCTGTTTCAGCTTCCTTGCCGCGGCGCGATGCCTTCTTGTCGTTGTGCAATGCGAATGCGCACGCGCGGCCCGAAGAAGTCGTCTATGACGCAGTCATCGTAGCGTCCACGCCCGCCCTAGCGTACTAACCGACGCGCTTTACCGTGCTTCCTCGTAGCCTTCTCTTTACAGGGGGAGATGGTATACTCATGCGCCGCGTTTCACCTTAAGAACGAGCCGTTGCCGTCTGTCGGGAAAATCGTCAGCCAGCAATGTGCTCGGATCCGTTCCGAGCGACGGCAAGTCGACTACTATTGTATCGGGATATCTCAATGCTAACTGTGACGCGAAAAGATCGGTTGAAGGGGCAAGCTTACGGAGCGTGTGCTTGTGCGTTTTTCACCCTGCTTGTGATGAGTTGCTCGTCTCATCCCGTCGCGCAACACGTTAGTGTTTCTGCGCCAGACTGGTACAACGATCCGCCAACCGACGATCGAGATTGGTTTTACGGTCGGGGTAGCGGAGCAAATAAGGACCTGGCGAGAACCAGAGCGCTTGGGGAAATCGCCAGTAAGCTGATCGTCGAGATCGAAGGAACTCAAGAGTATCGTATTTTGGCTCAACAAGCCGATGTGTCGCAAACGTATCGAGAAAAATTCAAGGCGCGTATCAAGAATCGGCCGATTCCCGGTGCCGAGGCGGTGAAAGAGAGTTGCGTTGCGATCAGTCAGTGCTTTGCATTGTACCGGGTATCGAGACAACGGCTTGGCGACAACTTAACTGCCGAGATACAGAAACGACAAGCGCTGTATGAACGCAGGCTAAGTGCGCTAGCCGGTGTGGTGGCTGCGCAACGCTACCGGGATACCCTGTGGTTGAGGACACAAGCACAGACTTTGACCGATCTGGCGCTTGCCCGGCAGGCCGCCTTGCCGCTAGCCGAGAGTGGATCGACGATGGCGAGCGGGGAACGGTTGGTCGAGGCGACTGCTTTCTACGAGCGGGCCAAGTCCAACTTAATGGTCGGTTTCTCCGCCCCTGCCAGTTTGGGCGATCTGCCGACCAAGCTCGCTTCGTCGCTCGGTGAGAAAGGCATCGCGGCGTCGGCGAGAGCCGACTCTCGGACCAATCTGCAGGTGACTTTGCAACCTACTTTTAAGGATAGCGTGTCCTTTGGCGATTTGCGGACACGTCTTGTGGTCGCACTGACTGGACGCGATGAGCGTGGTAACATTTTTTTTACCCGCCGTTTCGAGGCCGAAGGGGTGTCCTTGGAATCCCATCAAGAAGCCCATGCCTTTGCGATAGCGACCATCGCTGCGAAAATCACTGAAGAAGTTGGTATTATTGATGCGCTGAACTTAGTAGCGACGGATGAATGACCCCCTCTTTCCTGTTTGCGGAGATGTTTTGCCAATGAGAACGATCGTATTTTTGCTCACGGCTTTGGTCGTTGGGATGACAAGCGGCTGCAGCGTGCTCCCGCATCACAAGCCGCCATACGTTGAGAAGGAGCTGAACGAGCCTGTCGGTTCACAACGGCCTAACCCCGGCGTCAAAAAGGTGATGATTCTTGACTTCGATACTGCGGGTATTGTGCTCAATCAATTCCGAGATTTTGATATTGGTAAGGCGGTAACCGGGGCCACTAAGACGGCGTTGGTCAATGCCTCGGCGGAGGTCGTGGACCGGAGTATTCTCTCGGAAGCCATGCGCCAGGAAATCGCTCGAGCCATCAACGAAAAGCACCAATACAAAGGGCAACAACCGGCGGACTTTGTTTTGCGGGGCCGGCTAGATAGCGTGACTTGTAAGGAAATCAATGGGCAGATATCGATCTATTCGTTACCGGAGTTGGATTTGGTACGGCAAATTGGGCTAAATTTCTCGCTATCGCCCTTGCTGGCATCTACCTACATCTGCGACCGGGAGAGTTTCTCCCAACGGATATTGCAAGCGGCGTTTGAGAATAAACAGGCCGAGTTCCAGGAAGTGTTCGCGGTCAAGGGTTACGTGTGGGAACGGCAGGATCAAGTGAAAGGCAAGCATGCATTATTTCACGTTCGGTTGCCAAATAAAGTCGATCCCGAGCAATTGGCGGGTTACAAGGTCAAGTTCTTCCGCCTCACGGAGAAAGAAGTTCCGGCGCCGGGCCGTCCCGGAGAGAGTGTGATAGAGCAGGTCCCGCGGTATGTCGGTGAAGGCAAGATCCTGTGTCATCCAGACAGTAACCAGGACCGCATTTGGGTTAAGGTGGATCGTTTTTTAGCTGATCAAATCCAGCGCTACGATACCGTGACGATTGATTACGATCATTCGCCGTGCCCGAAGGTTCTTGAATGGCTGGGCATGTGTCGTTGTAAATAGCCTTAGGGGGTGGAGTTTACGTAACGACCTACGTAAACTCCACGCGACCGATTTAGTGCAAATCGGCGGTCGGTACTTGTTTGAAGCCACGGATCGTACCCGCATAACCAATTACTTTGGCGCGGATATCTTGGAACAAGAAATAATCAGTCTTGGTGATTTCATAGCGTGGCGCAACGATGACATCCGCGCCTGAAGATTTAACCGCCTTATAGGCCGCCGCTTGTTTAGCCTTGCTTGCAGCGCCGCCAATAAAAGGTAATCCTTCGACTGCCGAGGTTCCATAGGCTACACCATCAGCAAACTGATTATCCCCAAAGCACGTGAAAAACAAGAATGGGACGCAGATCATATTTGCCTCCCCGCTGATCTTGTCACCAACAGCGATGTCTGCCTCGTGATGAGCGCTCGCCATCAATGCGAAAGGCGATGAGAATTCTTTACTATTCAATGAAACGCAGCCATTTAAACCAAGCGCAAAGAGCGATACGATCAACACTAATACAATTTTCATATTGCAAGTCCTATAACGAGATTGAGAGATAGCGTTAACGAAAAGGAAACATAACTGACATCACGCAAGGCCGTTTGGGCGAGATCAGTGAGCGCCAGTTTGTTTGATGAGTCTATCCAATGTCAAGGTCAGCGAGTCTCCAACCAATATAACGAACCCAGACCTTGACGCATGACTCGCGTGTCAACGGTAGACGCTCGGCACCCTGCGCCGATCGATGATGGGCTTGCTTCAAGCCAGGCCGTTATCACCTGCGTAGCAGCCCCCAAGTGGCCTGCCGGATCGGCTGATCACTGACCAAGGTGGTGATCGAATCCAGCTCAGCATACCCGTCGGCAGCTATGCGAACTTTCTGCAGATGTGCTGTGGCACTGTCCGGAGGGAAGAAAGAGTAGACCAACCACTCGCCCTCCGGGCTCCAGCCATGCAGGTGAACCGAGGTTCGTTTGCTTGCAAAAGGCAGAAAATCATGCAGGTAGCACTAGAATGTTAACCGAAGCACGGTTTTCCGTGCCTTGGCTTGTACGGACCGACACTATGAAGCTCAATGTGGTATCGGCATCTACGCTCGGCCCCAGAAAGGTGGTTTGCGTCTTAGTGGGATTGGCAAGGGTAACAACAGGAGCGCCGTTATTGAGCTGCAACCACTGGAACGCACCGGTCTGGTCGTCGGGGATAACGCTCTGCGACGCGTCCAAAACAACCGTTTGGCCTGCAATCACGGTCTGATCGGTGCCCGCATCTGCGCGGGGCGTGGCGGATACTGGGTCGTCGTGATCTGTTGCCGAAGGTTGTTCGACAAGGTCATGACTATCTGAGGTATCCGAAATCTCGGCAGCGATTGGCACAATGCGAAACGGATAGCGTCCGAATGGGACGTCATTCATGGAGATGCTCACTTCCTGTTCGCCTTCGGGCCAACCACCTTCAGGCAAATGTGAAAAGAACAGAATATTGTCTGGCGTGTCTTCAAGAAGGGTAATAACCTTGGTATTCGGTTCGTCCACCACGCCGTTGATCGACCATTCTGCCTGCAACCAGGTAGAACGACCGAAGTCGCCGCTGACGACTAAGTTGACCCGTTGATCTGGGTCAAAGGTATTGCGATTATCGACAGGAACAAACTCCTCATCCACCCCAGAGGTCAGTGTGACATCGGCTATTTGAGAAGGTAAAGCATCAGCAGGCGCTACGATATGAAAAGGGTGAGTGGCAAGCGGTTCATCGCCGGCGAAGGTTTCGATGCGATAATGCTCGCTAAGAGGTAAAGGTTCATCCGGATCCTGGGTGACAAAGATAAGCACCCGCGTTCC
>CAZWQC010000048.1:7168-11749 GCA_964635785.1 uncultured Ectothiorhodospiraceae bacterium | reverse complement strand
ACGGATTGATCTTGGATCGATTTCACCAAATCCTTGATCTGCTCGGCGTTTTCGGCGGCATCGTCAGCCAGGTTTTGGATATCGGAGGAAACCACCGCAAACCCTTTACCGTATTCTCCGGCACGCGCCGCCTCGACCGCCCCGTTGACGGCGAGCATGCTAATCTTGATCGATACCGTTGCGATCGTGTCGACGATCTTGTCGATTCTTCGCGTCGTTTCCTCCAGTTTTTGGATATCGAGCAAATTTGTTTGGCTGCTTTGCGTGGCAACTCGAATACCTTCGATCATGCCATCGACCTTCGCCTTGTTGTCGCCAATCAGCCGTTTCATCGCCTCGCCTTTTTCCACCGCGAGTTTGCTGCGCTGTTCGGCGAGTATCACGCCTTTCTCGATCTGAGCAATGCCGGCCACCGCCTGTTCCGCCGCCGCGGCCTGTTGTTCGGCGCCTAGCCGAATTTGGTCGATGGCATTGGAAATCTCCGCGGCCGACCGGTTGATCTCCTCGATCGCGGCCGACAATTCCTCTGCCGAGGCCGCCACGTCTTCAGCGCTTTTCGCGATATCGCTACTGTTTTTCAGTTCCTCGGCAAGCTCCTCGAGCGCCCGCGAGGTTTCCTCCGCCCCGGCCAGCGCTTGATTTTGCTGCTGCAAACTCTTGATCGATTCCTCGGTGGCCGACGATTGCTGTTCCGCCGCCGCGGCGATGGCTTCTGCTCCTTTTTGCGTATCGACCGCCGCGCGACGACTTTCTGCGGCAGTCGTGGCGAGAATCGTCGCACCTTCGTTCAGGTCGGCAATCTCGATTTTGACATGTCCCAACTGAGTCACGATGTCATTGCCGGCTTCGGCCTCCTGGTTCACGGCATCCGATGCTTGCATCACGCCCGCTCCGATACTCCGCGCCTTATCCTGAATCTCTTTGATCAATCCGGCGATATTGGCGGCATTCGTTTCCGAGGTCTCCGCCAGCGTGCGCACGGTATCGGCAACGACGGCGAATCCCTTGCCATGCTTGCCCGCCCGACCCGCCTCGATAGCGGCATTGAGCGCCAATAAGTTGGTTTGATCGGCGATCCGCATCACCGCTTTGACGGCTTCGTCGATGCGCCCGGCCTGACTCTCTAGTTCCTTCATCTGCATAACCGATGCCGCTTGGCGTGCCGCACCCTGCTTCACGTTATCCACCAACATGCCGATTTCTCCGGCAACACGCTCCACAAGTTGTTGCAAGGACTCGGTCTTTTGCGCGGCATCGTTCGCCTGCTGCGCTTGCTCGCCAAGCAAGCGATTGATTTGCTCGACCGCCGCAAGGCTCTCTTGGGTCGCGCCCGCCGCTTCCTCTGCCCCACTGCCAACTTGCTCCATGGCCTTGCTCAATTCCTCCTGGGCGGAAGAGGCCTCTGTGATCCCCGTCGCCAACTGCGTCGAGGCCGCCGAAATCCGCTCCGCCGCCTGCTGTTGCTTGGCGAGGGTACGAGCCCGCCGACGTTTCTCCTCGGCTTCCCGGCGACCTCGGGCCACTTCCCCCGCCTCACGACCATCCGCAGATTCAACACGTAGTTCAGATTTCGCAGACTTGACCAAAGCCATGATTTCCCCCCCCATATCAGAAGTCGATCGGGTATTTAAGACCCGACCACCAGGCATTTACGAACGCTCAGGACCGCCATCGGAATCCTTCATTAACAGCGGCACCTGCGCAAGTGGACCAACCTTTGACCAAGCAACGCTGCACCCCCTGTTCCCCCCGGGCTTTTTGCCAATCTCGGTTGAGCTGCGAGCTCCGCTCGATCACCTCGTACCGCCCTTGCGTATTTCATTGCTGAAACAGCCGCCCACTCCACTGGCAAGACCGTATCACAGGCATTTCATGAGTCGATGCGCCCTCCCCACTGCAGGAGGAAGGGCGCAGCAGACATTCCAGCCGAAACCTTTGGAATGATAAATCGACTCGAGCACGAAATCAACTCGAGCAAACTGCCGGCACTTCCCGAGTCATCGGTTGTGCCGGCGCTGCATTCGGTTCAAACGGTCGCGATCAAGCCAACCAGCATCTCAATCAATCGCGTTCACCGTTGCCGGCCTCGTGCTCGGTTCTTTGAGGAAATCACCCGAAACGTCATCGAGGGGGTTGAGCCCGGTCGCAATCAATCCCTCAAGCCTCGCTATTCCCACGCATTTTGCCGCTACCCGGTCATTTTTGCGTAGAAATACGGGCCACCGACCTCCTGCGGAATTGCAGCGTTGATTTGCTCGTCGCTGAATTGGCCAATTTCTTGGACGGTGACCAATTCGATCTTGTCCTCTTTACTGAGCTGATACAGCAGGCCATCAGTCGCCGCCCGATCCAACCGCTTGCCTACCCGCTCGCGAATGCGGAACAACGGCACCAGCTCATCCTCTCCTTGACCGGCACGCAATTCTCGAATGATCGCGAAGAACTCGGCAGCATCCAGCACGTCCCCCGTCTCGTTGGCTGCTTTGACTTCCGCGGAAACGACACCTTCACTCGGGCTTTCGGCGACAGGTTCGCCGACCACATCAGCCGTATTTGCTGGTGGCGTTGGCGCTACCGCGACCGAATCCGTTGCAGCGGGATCCGCTGTAGCGGTTTCCGGGGCCTGATCGGCGCCAGACGTTGCCGCAACAGGCACCGCATCACCCATGACGGTCGTACTGTCCGTGTTCTCGGCAGGACTTGCCGCGCGGCCTGACAAGCATTCGGCACGCACAAACCGGGCGAAATGCGTTAGTAAGGAGATCTGGATCGTCCCGCTCATATTACCGGGATCGAACTCATGGCATAGAAACCGTTTACCGGCATCGGACAGCTCGAACCGTTGCAATTCCGAATCGCGTTTAATCAATCCTTGCTCTTCCATCCGTTGCAGCCGGCTCTCGCCGTTCTCGCCAAGCGCCGTCACCTCACGTTTGTCAGTCCGCACCCGCCGTGTCTTGTTCCGGCGACACGCACGCAAAAGCGTCAGCTCGTCACGGGCCAACGGGGTATCACCGGCGCTAATGGCGGCGATACCCGCTTCGGTGGCCTCGACGTATCTCACCCGAATCAGGTTGAGGTAACCCATCTCCGCCAATCGCTCGGCACGCTCGAGCAATTGGGATTGGGTTACCCGAGCGAGTGTCAGCCGCCTGCCTTTCAGCGGTGCCGAATAACCGTCCAAGGAGAGGAGTTTAAGGAATAGTTTGCAGTCGATTTGATCAAGTACTTTCATGCGAATTTCAAAACCTACTCGGCATAGCCCAAAGAAGCCGACATGGTACTACAGGTCGACGCGTTGTTGTTGCAACGAACGCAACTGCCATATCACAAATGTTCTTTGCAAGCCTAACCGTGCCGGCATCGCAGTTCCCATAGCAACCATCCTCGCAAGTGCCCGCACGCGTCGGTCGCGTGGCCAAACGCCACTGCATCTCCCCGATCAAGCGGCCTTTGGCGGTTTGACGATCAACGCGCGCACGCGCACACCGAGATCATTGGCAATGACCGGACACTTCGCCTGCAGCAAGAAGAAGACCGGCGCGTCCACTGCGCTTAAGGATTCGTAATTGCCTTGCCCTTTTGCAAGGATCAAGTCCGCCGCGGCGAATCGTTCTCGAAACGATGCCAAACAGCGCGACAGGATCGTCCCCGGCGCATCGTCGCCGTTATCGATCACTTCACTGCCATTGAACAAACCCGCCTGTTCGGCATCAGCACGGGTTGCATCATTGATCACAGGCCCACCACGCACGGCATAAGTGATCGGCTGACCGATGGTTTCGATCAGCAGCCGGTCAAAGACCGTTTCGCCGCAGTTGTCGCCGAGATAAAGGAATCGCTGCGCCGACGCCAAGGCAGTCCGCAAAGGTTCGATGCCGTCCATCGCCAATGGCTCACGCAACACACGTCGACGCTCTGCTCGAGGTCGTACTCGACGGCGATCCCAAGGTCGATGATATTGCCGGCAAGGCTCAAGCGCACGGCGGTTGCCAGGGGGGCCACTGCGGGTTGCACCAACTCACGTAAGCGCGGATAAACCACGAGAGCATGCGCGGTGCCTTTGGCCTTGGCTTGCGTGTAAGGATCCGCGTCCTGGCTGTGTTGCCGTACCAGCGCATGAACCTGTTGGGCCAGCAACGGGGGGCGTTGCATCCTCGCTCACCGTTGCAAGATGCGACAAGATGTGACGCAGCACTTGTTGCTGCGCTGGCTCAGACAAGCCGGCAAAACGCGACGCCTCCAGAGCTTGACGCAGGAAACAAGGATAACAATCGAGATACATTCTCATCGATACTCAACGACTCCGGTGTTGCCGGTCATTGCGATAACCGAGCCAGGCATGGGAACCAGATGACTAACACGTCGGTCCTACCCGTTTTTCGTATTGCCCTTCTCATTGTTCAAGGAGTCTGCACCGATGTTCGATCCGTCTGCATCCGTTCGCTGGATTCGCTTATGGGATCTCCCGACACGTCTGTTTCATTGGAGTTTGGTGGTGCTGGTCGCCGTGGCCTGGTGGTCCGGCGAACAAGGCCGAATGGACGTGCATTTCTGGTGCGGTTACACGCTGCTGACCCT